>DASYBH010000341.1:0-2645 GCA_036500885.1 Candidatus Dormiibacterota bacterium | reverse complement strand
CGACCACCGTGAACCAGCGGCCGCCGACCAGGATCTGCACCGGCTGCCGGACGTCGGTGATGCCCAGGTACTGGGCCGTGCTGGCGCCCAGCACCACGGCCGGGTACTGCGCCGTCGCGGCGTCGAGGAACGTGCCGTGGGTGACCGAGGCGCCCAGCGTCGCGAGCAGGTCGAGGTCGGTGGCGCGCACACCGATGCCGCCGGTCTGGTAGGCGGGCACCTTGTCCGTCTTGAAGACGTTCACGTTGGGCACCACGCCGGTGGCCGAGACGTGCAGGACGGGGCCCACGCGGCGGATCATGCCCGGCGCCGTCCGGGGCAGGAAGGCCTGGCCGCCACCGAGCTGCTGGCCGGGCGACACGGTAAGAAGGTTGGTGCCCAGCCGGTCGAGCTGGGCCAGCAGGTCGGCCTGGCTGGAGGCGGAGATGCCCAGGACGCCGACGATCGCGGCGATGCCGATGGAGATGCCCAGCGCCGAGAGCACGGCGCGCAGGCGGCGGGCGCGGAGGCCGAGCGCGCCCACCCGGAACACGTCGGGCGCGGTGAGCCGGCTCCGGCTGGCGCCGCTCATCGGCCCCTGTCCCGCACGATCCGGCCGTCCCGCAGCTCGACCTGCCTCGGCAGCGAGGCGGCGATCTCGGGGTTGTGGGTGATCACCGCGATGGTGGTGCCGTCCTCGTTCAGCTCACGCAGCAGGTCCACGATGGCGGCGCCGGAGGCGGAGTCGAGGTTGCCGGTTGGCTCGTCCGCCAGCACCATCGCGGGCTCGCCCACCACGGCGCGCGCGATGGCAACCCGCTGACGCTCACCTCCTGACAGCTGGTTGGGGAGGTGGCGCAGGCGGTGCCCGAGCCCGACCCGCTCCAGCGCCCGCGCCGCTCGCCGCCGCCGCTCGACGGCAGCCACGGCGCGGTACAGCAGGCCGTTGGCCACGTTCTCCAGCACCGAGAGGCCGTCCAGCAGGAAGAACTGCTGGAACACGAAGCCCAGCCGGAAGGCGCGAAGCCCGGAGAGCTGGCGGTCGCTCATCCCCGAGACGTCCACACCGTCCACCAGGACCGCACCGGCGCTGGGCCGCTCCAGCGTCCCCATGACGTGCAGCAGCGTGGACTTGCCGGAGCCGGACTGGCCCACGATGGCCACCAGCTCGCCCTGGCCGATGGCGAGGCTCACGTCGGTGAGGGCGACGACGGGCGGCTCGCCGGGGTAGTGCTTCTCCACGGCCGTCAGCTCCAGGACCGCCCGGCTCACGAGCTCGGCACCACGACGTTCATGCCCTCGCTCAGCCCGGCTCCGCTCACCTGGACCTGGCTGTTGTCGAAGATGCCGGTCTGGACGGGCAGGAGGCGGTGCCGGCCGTTCGGCTCCATCGCCTCCACGCCGTAGCCGCCCCCCGCGAGCGCCAGCAGCGCGTTGACCGGCACGGTCAGCACGCCCTGGGCGGACTGGGTGGTGACGTCCACCGTGACCGGCGCCTGGTCGAGCGCGGACACCTGCGACGGGTCGTCGAACGTGATCGTCACGCCGATCGTGGCCTGGGGGACGCCGTTCTGGGTCTGGGCCTGGGCCTGGGCGCCGCCGCCCTGCTGCTGCTGGGTGGCGACCGTGCTGACGTCGGCGACCTTGCCGGGAAGGCGGGTGTGCCCGCCGGGCAGGTCGACGGTGACCGCGTCCCCGGCCTTCACCTGGGAGGACAGCGAGGGCGTGAGCGCCACCGAGACCACCCTGGTGGTCGAGGTGTAGTCGAGGACAGGCTGGCCTCCCTGGGCCACGCCGCCGGCGGCGGCATGCAGCGCCGTCACGCGGATGGGGCCGGGCAGGAAGGCCAGGTCGCCCAGGTTCACCACGCCGGTCTGGGGGACGCCGAGCGTCGTCTGCCAGCGCTTTACGGCGGCCGCGTCGGCGCCGGTGAAGCTGCCGTCGGTGGCCAGGTTCGCGCTCGTCGCGTAGCCCAACGAGATCAGGTCCCGTTCCAGCTGCTGGACGTCCGCGCCGCTCAGGCCCTGCCGCAGCGCGCGGAACACTGGCATCGTGCCGTACAGCAACGGCACCGGCCGCCCGTCGATCCAGTACAGGGGATGCCCCTGCACGACGACGCTGCCGGGACCCGCCACCCCGGTGTAGAAGTTGCCGGGGCTGCCGGCGATGGCCTGGGCCTGGACCAGCTGCTGCTGCGCCTGGGTCAGGGTGGCCTGGTCGGCGGTCATCGTCGCCCGGGCCTGGTCGGCGTGCTGCTGGCCCTGGGCGTGGTCCTGGGCGACCTTGGCCTGGTCCGTGGCGACCTTCTGCTGGTCGGTCGCACACTCCGCTGAGGTGGCCGAGGCTGCGCAGTCCGCCTGCCGGCGCTGCTGGTCGGAGGCCAGCGTCGCCTGGTCCGCGCTCAGCGCCAGCTGATCGATGGTCCTGCTGTCGCTCGCCGCGGTCTGGTCCGCGGCGACCTTGTTGACGGCGTTGGTGACCGCGGCCTGGGCCTGGCCGAGCGCCTGCTGGGTGCTGGTCGCCGGCGCCACCAGGGTGGACGTGCCGCCGTACCCGATCGTGCCGGCGACGGGCTGCGTGGTGACCAGGTCCGTGCGCGTGACCCGGGCGAGGCCGGTCGTGGCGGCCTGGGGGACCGCCGGCGGCGAGGTGGCGCTTCGTAGCGC
>DASYBH010000340.1:0-1846 GCA_036500885.1 Candidatus Dormiibacterota bacterium | reverse complement strand
CCCCTTGCCTTTCAGAAGGGGCGCACGACGCCGGCCGCCATCCCCACGAGCTCGCCCGGCTCGATGCGGCCGGCCGTGGCGCCGGACCGCACCTTCGCCTCCAGCGCGCGCCGCACCGTCTCCGCGACGTCGGCGCCGCTGAACCCCTCGGTCGCGTCGAGCAGCGACTCCCA
Organism: Candidatus Dormiibacterota bacterium; assembly: GCA_036500885.1. Classification (GTDB taxonomy): domain Bacteria; phylum Chloroflexota; class Dormibacteria; order Dormibacterales; family Dormibacteraceae; genus CF-161. Next base: position 1,673 of record DASYBH010000340.1, on the reverse strand, counting down.
GAGCCCGTCGTCCAGGTCCGCGAAGAGGGGCCGTCCGGCCTTTGCCTCCGCGCGTCGCATGTGGACCCGGAAGATGGCGCGGCGGCCGTCGCGCGCGGGCATCGGCACCTCGACCAGCCGGTCGAAGCGGCCGGGCCGCGTCAGCGCGTCGTCCACCGCGTCGGGGCGGTTGGTCGCCGCGAGCACGATGACGCCCTCGACCTCCCGGAGGCCGTCCATGTTCTCCAGGAACGTGCTGACCATCCGGTGCGTGGCCTCGTGGGCCAGGTCGCGGTTCCGGGCCAGCGCGTCGATCTCGTCGAAGAAGATGACGGCCGGCGCCTCGGCGCGGGCGCGGTCGAACGCCTGCTGCACGCGCCTCTCGGCCTCGCCGTACCACTTGGACACCACGTCGGTGGCTCGCACGTGCAGGAACCGCGCCCCCGCCTCGTGCGCGAGCGCTCGCGCCAGCAGCGTCTTGCCGGTGCCCGGCGGGCCGTAGAGGAGGACCCCCCGCGGCGGCCGAGCGCCCCAGGCTCGGAATGCGTCCGGATTGCTGACGGCCAGGCAGATCGTCTCCAGCTCCGCGCGGGCGGCGTCCTGACCGCCGACGTCGTTGAACGTGGTCGGCTCCTCGCCCTCGCCGCCGGCCGACGGGTCGAACAGGTCGCCGGGCGCCCGGTTGGTGGGCAGGCGGGACAGCGTCGATTTCGTGAGGCGGCGCAGGCCCCCCAGCGCGCCCTCCATGCTCGCCGCGGTCGGCCGGAGCCTGAGGTCGAGCGGGGGGATGGGGCAGTCCTCCGCCCGGTAGATGGCCTCGACCACCGCCTCGACCAGCTCGCAGAAGGCGTCGAGGTCGCCGGCCAGGTTCGCCGCGCCCGCCGTCGACCGCGCCGGGGCCCTGGGCCCGACGAGCTGGAGCAGGCCGGGCCAGACGCCGCAGGTCACCGTGATGTGGCGCACCAGCCCCGGCGCGACCAGGAACCGCTCGGCGCCGCCCGCGTCCAGCGAGAAGAAGCCGCCGCCGCGAGCCCTGCGGGTCGGGAAGTGCGCCGCCAGCTCCTCGGGGATGCGCGTCGCGCCCGGCCGGCCGAGGCCGAACGCGCTGAGGATGGCCGTGCCGCCGGAGGCGGTCGGCACGAGCGCGGCGGCCAGCGACATCCGCGAGTCGGGCGGCGCGTCGCTGCGGCCGAGGACGAGCAGGCGCGAGAGGGGCGCCGGCAGGCCCAACTGGCCGAGGACGGTGATCGAGAAGCCGCGGACCAACCGGTCGGCGAGCTGCGGGTCCCAGGTGATCCCGGTGGGCATGCCTTCCCTCATCTTGCCGCATCCGGCCCCTGGACCGACCGCGGCACTCCAGAAGCCCTGCCGGTCAGTCCGGGTGCGCGTCCAGGGCGGTGCTTCCAATCACGCGCAGTGCCCTGGCGAAAGGCCGCGCGTTCTGGCCCCTCCCCCCTCGCGGGCCCTCGCGGGGGAGGTGGCCGACCCAGCGGCCGGAGGGGGGTCGCTTCGTTAGATCGGGCGTGCTCATCATCAATCCTCCGCGGGAACGACGCCACGGGCGACCAGCACGCGCTTGATGAAGATTTCGTAGACCCCGACGCCCACCACGCCACCGATCAGCGGGCCCACGATCGGGATCCAGAAGAAGCCGCTGAAGCCGGCGCCGTTGCCGGGCAGCGCCACCTGGCCCC
>DASYBH010000339.1:0-12617 GCA_036500885.1 Candidatus Dormiibacterota bacterium | reverse complement strand
AGGACACGAAGACGCACGAAGGAATAGGGATCTGGGGATCGGCTGGAGCGCTGAGGCTGACCTCGAAGCCCCACCCCATTTTCGACCTCTCGGGTGCCGCCGCGGCGGCATGGCCGATTCGTGCGTCTTCGTGGCCTTCGTGGCTTCGTGCTGCAACTCATTCAGACAATCGGCCGCTCGAATGGGCACCGCCCCATCCGCCCGGGCACCGCACCGGATTCGGAATCATTCAGCTAGGGCGTATGCCGTAGCGGTCCTGCCGGCGTGTCCCGGGTCGGGCTGGGATGGATCGACCGCCGGGGGTGCGAACACTGATGGTCCGCACGATCACGCAGCGCTGAAATGGGTACTGCATGCGCACCCCCGCACAACCCTCGGCCGTGCCCCCGGCGGCGCGCGCACCACGATCGTGATGAGCCTCGGCTATGCCGCGTTCCCGGCCGGACTGGTCCTCGGACCCGCCATGTCGAGGTGGCCCTTCGAGCTCGGCGCGGTGCGGTTCGCGGGCCTGACGTCCCATAGATCTGCCTTACCTGAGATGCCTGCTGGCATTCATGAACAAATCGTGAAATGATGCGCGGCACGGAGTGCGGGAGTATCGATGACGTTTTCGCGTGGGAGCGATCGTTGACACTCGCCGGGCGAGCGGTCGATCCGGACCTGCCTCATCCACACGCTTGATGCTTTCGTCGTCGTAGGCGGGCCTGATCCCGCCGGGGAAACCCTCGGAGGAACAACCGTGACAACTGCGAATATCGGCGGCCGTCGGCCGGCGAGGCGGGTGAGCCTCGGGCCCAGGCATCCGGCGGCGGCGGCGCCATCCGCGGTCCCACGTCGCCGGGGACGACGGGGCTCCAGATGATCCGTCAGATCGTCGCGCTGAGCCTGAAGTTTCGCGTCCTGGTCGTCGGTGCGGCCGCGGCGGTGCTGGCGCTGTCCGCGGTTCAGCTCCCGAGCGCGACCGTGGACCAGCTCCCCGAGTTCACGCCGCCGGAGGTCCAGATCCAGACCGAGGCCCTCGGCCTGTCCGCGGCCGAGGTGGAGCAGCTGGTCACCGTGCCGATCGAGCACGACCTGCTCAACGGCGTCTCCTGGCTGGACCAGGTCCGCTCGGAGTCCACGCCGGGGCTGTCGTCGGTCGACCTGGTCTTCCAGCCGGGCACCGACCCGCTGAAGGCCAGGCAGGCCGTGCAGGAGCGCATGTCGCAGGCGTACGCCCTGCCGCCCGTCGGCAGCCCGCCGGTCATCGTCGAGCCGACGGCGGCGGCGAGCCGGGTCATGATGATCGGCCTGTCCGCGAAGGACATGTCGCTGGTCGACCTGTCGGTGCTCGCCCGGTGGAAGATCAAGCCGCGCCTGACGGCCATCCCGGGGGTGGCGAACGTGACCATCTGGGGGCAGCGCGACAAGCAGCTCCAGGTGCAGGTCGATCCCGTCCGGCTGCGCCAGAACGGCGTGACGCTGGACCAGGTCGTCGCCACCAGCGGCAACGCCCTGGTGGCGTCGCCGCTGAGCTTCGTCGAGGCCTCGACGCCCGGCACCGGCGGGTTCGTCGACATGTCGAACCAGCGGCTGTCGATTCAGCACGTGCTCCCGATCACCACGCCGCAGACCCTGGCCTCGGTGGCCATCGAGGACTCCAACGGGCGGACGTTGCGGCTCGACCAGGTGGCCAGCGTGGTCGCGGACCACCAGCCGCTGATCGGCGACGCGGTCCTCTCCGGCGGCGGTCAGGGCGTCATGCTCGTCGTCGAGAAGTTCCCGGGGGCCAGCACCGGCGAGGTGACCAGCGGGGTCCTGCAGGCGCTGGACGCGATGCGTCCCGGCCTCTCCGGCGTCCAGATGGACACGAACGTCTACCGGGCCCAGTCGTTCATCGACACCGCGCTGCGGAACCTCGGCACGTGGACGCTGGCCGGCGCGCTCCTCCTCGTCGTGGTGCTCGCGCTGGTCCTCTTCTCGTGGCGCCTGGTCGCGATCGGCCTCGTCACGATCGTGACGTCGCTGGTCACCGCCGCGCTCGTCCTCTCCCTGGGCAGGGCCACCTTCAACCTGATGGTCCTGGCGGGCCTGGCGGTCGCCGCCGGGCTGGTGGTCGACGACGCCCTGGTGGACCTCCAGCGCATCCGGCGCGCGCTGCGCGAGCAGCGTGCGTCCGGCGGCGCCGCGCCGGTGGCCGACGCCGTGGCCGCTGCCTGGAGCGCCGTGGAAGCGCCCCGCGTGTACGGGACGCTGATCATCCTGCTGGCGCCGCTGCCCCTCGTCTTCGTGGGCGGCGTCGCTGAGACGTTCTCGAGGCCGGCCGTCCTGGCCTACGTCCTCGCCGTGCTGTCCTCGACCCTCGTCGCCCTCACCCTCGCACCCGCGCTCGCCCTGATCTTCCTCCGGAGCGAGCCGGTGACGCAGCGCACGAGCCCGCTGAGCCGGTTGGGGCGCTGGCTGTTCGACCGGACCGCCCCCTGGTTCGTCCGCCAGCCGGGCTGGGCGTACGGCACCGTCGCCGTCCTCCTCCTGGCGGCGCTCGCCGCGGTCCCGCAGATCGACGGCCGCTCCCTGCTCCCGTCGCCGCAGGACCGGAGCCTGCTGATCCACTGGCAGGCCGCGCCGGGGACGTCCCTGACGGAGATGACGCGGATCACCAGGGAGGCCACCCGGGAGCTGATGACCTCCGTCCCGGGCGTCCGCGAGGCCGGCGCCGAGCTGGGACGGGCCGTGAGATCCGACCAGACCGCCGGCGTCGAGTCCGGCGAGATCTGGGTGACCCTCGCCGACTCGGCCGACTATGACACGACAGTGGCGGCGATCGGAAGGGTCCTCCAGGGCTATCCCGGGCTGCGCAGCGACCTGGCGACCTATCCCCAGGACCGCGTCAGGACCGTCCAGGCGGGCACGAGCGACTCCCTGGTGGTGCGCGTCTACGGCGTCGACCTCGACGTGCTCCACCAGAAGGCGGAGGAGCTGCGCCAGCGGATATCGACGGTGCGGGGGGTCGACCGGCCGAGCGTGCAGGCGCAGGCCTACGAGCCCACCGTGGAGGTCCTGGTCAACCTCCAGGCGGCGCAGAAGTACGCGCTCAACCCGGGCGACGTGCGGCGGACGGCGGCCACCTACTTCCAGGGCCTGGTCGTCGGGCAGCTGTACGAGGACCAGGCAGTGTTCGACGTGGTGGTGAAGGGCACGCCCGCGACGCTGACCACGCCCGACGCCGTCTCGAACCTGCTGATCGACGCGCCCACCGGAGAGCAGGTGCGCCTCGGCGACGTGGCCACCGTCCGCGTGGTGCCTCAGCCGACCAGCATCCAGCACGACGCGACGCTGCGCAGCGTCGACGTCACCGCCACGGTGCGCGGACGCGATCTCGGCTCCGTGCTGGGCGACGTCAGGGAGCAGGTCAGGACCACGCCGATGCCGCTCGAGTACCACGCCGAGGTGCTGGACAACCTCAGTCAGCAGCAGACCCAGGTCCTGCAGGTGGCGGCGCTGGCGATCGCGGTCGCGATCGTGGCCTTCCTCCTGCTGCAGGCGGCGCTGGGCAGCTGGCGGCTCGCCGGCATGGTCTTCCTGACGCTGCCGCTGGCCGGCGCGGGCGGCGTCCTGGCCGCGCCCCTCGCCGGCGGCCTGACGACGCTCGGCGCGCTGATCGGCTTCTTCACGGTGCTGGGCATAGCCGTCCGCAACGGCGTCGTGCTGGCCGGCGCCTACCGGCGCCTCGAGGGCGTCCCCCCCGACCCGGAGGCCGTCCTGCGAGTCACGCGAGAGCGGGCTGGCTCGATCCTCCTCACGGCCTTCGCGACGGCGGCCGTCATGCTCCCGCCGGTGCTGTTCGGCGGCGTGCCGGGCGCCGACGTCCTGCACCCGCTGGCCGCCGTCGTCCTCGGCGGACTCGTCACATCCACCCTGCTGGCCCTGTTCGTGCTGCCCGCCCTGTACCTGCGTTTCGCCCCCGCTCGTCCCGAGCGGACCGACACGGGCGAGGTGATGGCATGAGGGGGCATGGAGGCTTGAAGATGAATCGCGCCAAGTGGCTGATCGTGGGCGTCCTCGCCGCTGGCGCGGTCCTTACGGGATGCGGGACGCCGGCCGAGAGCGCTCCTGAGAAGCCCGCCCGGGTGGTGCCGGTCCAGGGCACCAGCCTCAGCCGCGTCGTGCTGACCCCGAAGGCGGCCGAACGGGTCGGGCTCATGACCGCGCCCGTGCAGACGCTCTCGACGCCCGGCGCCGGCCCGGCGAGCTCGACCGTCCCGCTGGCGGCCGTGGTCTACCTCGCCGACGGGACCACCTGGGTCTACACGGTCCCCGAGCCGCTGACGTATGTGCGTCAGAGCGTGACCATCGCGGGCGTGGCGGGTGACGTCGCGGTCCTGAAGGCCGGTCCGGCCCCCGGCACCCAGGTGGTCACGGTCGGGGCGGCCGAGCTGCTCGGCAGCGAGTACGGCGTGGCGGGAGGGCAGTGACCGTGAGGGATCGCCGCACCCTGATGGGTGCGATCGTCCACTCGAGCCTGCGGTTCCGCTTCCTGGTGGTGGCTGCCGCCGTGGCGATGATGGCGATCGGGGCGGTGCAGATCCCCAACATGCGGGTGGACGCCTTCCCCGAGTTCGCCCCGCCGCAGGTCCAGATCCAGACCACCTGTCTCGGCCTGTCCACCGCCGACGTGGAGTCCCTGGTGACCCTGCCTCTGGAGCAGGCGATGAACGGCATCAAGGGGCTCGACGACATGCGCTCCACGTCGGTGCCCCAGCTCTCCTCGATCGTGATGGTCTTCAAGCAGGGCACCGACGAGCAGGAGGCGCGACAGCTCGTGCAGGAGCGTCTCACGACCGTCCAGAGCAGCCTGCCGACGTGGGCCGCGCCCCCGGTCATGCTCCCGCCCGTCTCGGCGACCAGCCGCGTCATGCAGGTCGGGATGACGTCGAAGGACCACTCCCTGATCGAGATGTCGATGATGGCCTACTGGACGATCAGGGCGCGCCTGCTGCGCGTCCCCGGCATCGCCAACGTGGCCATCTGGAACGAGCGGCTGCAGATGATGACGGTCCAGGTGGACCCGAAGCTGATGCAGACGCACGGCGTCACCCTGGGCGCGGTCATGCAGGCCACCTCGGACTCGGTGGACTCCGGCCTGCTGAAGTACTCCAACGCCTCGGTGATCGGGACCGGCGGCCACATCCAGACCGGCTCCCAGCAGCTGGGCATCCGCCACATCCTGCCGATCCTGGCGCCGGCCGACCTCGCGCGCGCGACCGTCCAGTCGAAGGACGGGACGACGGTCCCGATCGGCCAGGTGGCGGACGTGAAGGAGGACCACCAGCCGCTCATCGGTGACGCGGTCGTGGGCGGCACCCCCAGCCTGCTGCTGGTGCTCGAGAAGCTGCCGTGGGGCAACACCCTCCAGATCACCCAGGGCGTCCAGGACGCGATCAAGGCCCTCCAGCCCGGTCTGCCGGGCATCACGTTCGACACGCGGGTCTTCCGGCAGTCGGACTTCATCGATGTCGCCATCCACAACCTCACCCAGTCGCTCGTGCTCGGATTCGTGCTGGTCGTCGTGATCGTCGCGGGCTTCCTGTTCGAGTGGCGGGTCGCGCTGATCAGCCTGGTGACCATCCCCCTGTCCCTCATGGCGACGATGCTGGTCCTCTACTGGCACGGCGACACCGTGAACACGATGACGCTGGCGGGGCTCGTGATCGCGCTGGGCTCCGTGGTGGACGACGCCGTCATCGGCGTCGAGAACATCCTGAGGAGGCTGCGGCAGCATCGCCTCGAGGGCAGCGACCGGTCGACGGCGGCCATCATCTACGACGCGTCGCTCGAGGTGCGGAGCCCGATCGTGTACGCGACGCTGATCATCATCGTGGCCGCGGTGCCCGTGTTCCTGCTGCAGGGGCTCACCGGCGCCTTCTTCCGGCCGCTCGCGGTCTCGTACGCGCTGGCGATCCTCGCCTCCATGGTGGTGGCGCTGACGTTCACGCCCGCGCTGGCGCTCATCCTGCTCTGGAAGGCGCCCGTCGAGCGCCGGCACTCGCCGCTCACGAGCTGGCTGCAGCGCGGATACACGGCGTTCATGTCGCGCATCATCGAGCGGCCGCGCGGCGTCTACGCCTCGTTCACCGGGCTCGCGCTGATCGCCCTGCTGACGGTGCCGCACCTCGGAGCGAGCCTGTTCCCCACGTTCCGGGAGCCGGACTTCCTCGTCCACTTCACCACTGTGCCCGGCACGTCGGAACCGGAGGAGCAGCGGATGATCATGCAGCTGGACAGGGAGCTGCTGGCCATCCCGGGCGTCCGGAGCGTCGGCTCGCACATCGGTCAGGCGTTCCTGGGCGAGGAGATCGTCGGGGTCAACTTCGGGGAGAACTGGATCGCCGTCGATCCGAACGCGGACCATGACAGGACCGTGGCGACCATCGACAGGGTGATCGCCGCCTATCCGGGCGTGTACCGCGACGTCCAGACCTATCTCAACGAGCGGATCGAGGAGGTTCTCACCGGGGCCAAGGAGCCCGTCGTGATCCGCATCTATGGACAGGACCTGACAGTGCTCCGCAGCAAGGCGGCCGAGGTGCAGAAGCGGCTGGCGGGCATCCCGGGGATCGCGGACGACCACGTCGACCTGCAGGTGGACACCCCGCAGATCCAGGTCCAGGTCGACCTGGCCAGGGCGGCCGCCTACGGCCTGAAGCCGGGCGACGTCAGGCGGGCCGCCTCCACGCTCGTCGCGGGCGAGGAGGTCGGCGACATCTTCCGGGCCGGCAAGGCCTACGACGTGGAGGTCTGGAGCACGCCCGCCACCCGGGCGAACGTGGCGAGCATCAGCGAGCTCCCCATCGACACCCCGTCAGGCTCGACGGTGCGGATGGGTGATGTCGCGAAGGTGATCGTCCAGCCGCAGCCGAACGTGATCGAGCGGGAGAACAGCTCTCGGCGCATCGACGTGGTCGCCGGCGTGAACGGTCGCGACCTCGGCTCGGTGGTCACCGACGTGAGCAAGTCGCTGGCCGGAGTGACGTTCGACCAGGGGTACCACGCCGAGCTGATGGGGGAGTACGAGGCGCGACAGGAGGCTCAGCAGACGCTGTTCGAGACGGCGATCGTCGCGGGACTGGCGATCCTCCTCCTCCTGCAGACGGCGTTCGGCGGCTGGCGCCTGGCCACGCTGATCTTCCTCACCCTGCCGATGGCCCTGGTCGGCGGCGTCCTCGCCGCCTTCGCGACCGGAGGCGTCATCTCGCTCGGAGCGCTGCTGGGCTTCTTCACCGTGTTCGGCATCGCCGCTCGCAACGGCATCCTCCTGATCAACCACTGCCAGCACCTCGAGCGAGTCGAGGGCGAACCCTTCGGGACCGCCCTCGTGCTGCGCGGCGCGCGCGAGCGGCTGGCGCCCATTCTCATGACGTCCCTGGCCACCGCGCTGGGCGTCGTCCCCCTCGTGGCGCTCGGCGAGCGCCCCGGGCACGAGGTCGAGTACCCCCTGGCCATCGTCATCCTCGGCGGGCTGGCCACGTCGACCCTGCTCAATCTCTTCGTCGTGCCGTCTCTGTATCTGCGCTTCGGCAAGCGCCGGCAGGAGCGTCTCCGGCGCGCGACCGGCCAGTCCTGAAAGGAGAGGAGAGGACCCAATGTCCCGTAACGGAACCCTTCGCTCAGCCGTGCTGAGCGTCCTGACCCTGCTGGGGTTGCTGCTGGCCACCTCCGTCCCGGCCGCGGCAGCCACCGCCGGCAGGACGGCGGCGCCGTCAGCGGCGGCGAGCGTCGGTTCATCCGACTGCAGCTCGCTCCCGCTCCAGCGCGACGACTTCCCCAGCACCCCGAAGATCGACAACCGCTTCCTGCCGATGGTCCCCGGGACGCAGTTCTTCCTCGACGGGTCCGTCATCGCGCCTGACGGGACGGCGCATCCGCATCGCATCGCGACGACGGTGACGGACCTGACCAAGGAGGTCGACGGCGTGAACACCCTCGTCGTCTACGACGTGGACATCCAGGACGGCCAGGTCCAGGAGTCGGAGCTGTTCTTCCTGGCCCAGAGGAACGACGGCTCGGTCTGGACCCTGGGCGAGTACCCGGAGGAGTACACCAACGGGCAGCTCGACGGAGCGCCGAGCGCCTGGATCGGAGGGGTCCAGGACGCGAGGCCCTGGCAGGCGATGCTGGCGCACCCTCGGGCCGGCACGGCCACCTACGCGCAGGGCGTGGCGCCGCGGGTCCAGTTCAAGGACTGCGCGACGGTGTTCAAGACCGGCCAGCGGACCTGCGTCCCGCTCAACTGCTACGACAACGTGCTCGTGATCGACGAGTTCGGCCCCCTCGATCCGCAGGGAGGCCACCAGCGCAAGTTCTACGCGCCCGGCGTCGGCAACGTCAGGGTCGCCGCCGCGGGCGGTGTGGACCCGGAGGCGCTCGCGCTGACCAGGGCGGCGACGCTCTGCTCGAGCGACTTCGCGAAGATCCGCCAGCTGGTGCTGGCGCAGGACGACCGCGGCTACACGGTCGCCAGGGCCGTCTACAGCCATACGCCGCGTGCGCAGGAGACGCTTCGCGCGGCGACCTGCTGATCCAGGTGCGAGGGGGGGCCGTCGGCCCCCCCTTGCCTCCTACTCGTCCACACGGAGGTCGGGAAGCGTGAAGTACAGGGTCGCGCCCCTGTCGAGCGCGCCCTCGGCCCAGATCCGGCCGCCGTGCCGGCGCACTATCCGCATCGCCGTCGCCAGACCGGTTCCGGTCCCCTCGAACTCGCTCTCCGGGTGCAGTCGCTGGAACACCCCGAACAGGCGGTCGGCGTTCGCCATGTCGAAGCCGGCGCCGTCGTCGCGGACGTAGACGACGGGCTCGCCCTCCCGCTGCTGCAGTCCGACCTCGATCAGCGCGGTCTGGTGGCGCGACGTGAACTTGAACGCGTTGCCCAGCAGGTTCTGGAGCAGCACCGACACCAGCCGCGCGTCGCCGGTGGTCCAGATGCCCGGCTGGATGCGCAGCTCCACCGACCGGTGGTTGGCGGTCATGAGCGGCTCGGCGACGGCGGCCGCGGTCTCGCTGATGGACACCGGCTGCGCGATCATCTCGGCCCGGCTGATGCGGGACAGCGTGAGCAGGGCCTCGACGAGCTGCGACATGCGCCGGCCGCCCTGCGCGATGAAGCGCAGGTGAGCCCGTGCCTCCTCGTCCAGCTCCTCGCCCGAGTCCTCCAGCAGTGCCTCGCTGAACCCGATGATCGCCCGGAGCGGGGCGCGCAGGTCGTGGGACACCGAGTAGTTGAACGTCTCCAGCTCGCTGATCGCGGCCTGGAGCTCCCGCTCGCGACGGAGGACGTACGCGTCGATCGCGAGCCCGATGTCGAGGAACACCACCTTGAGCAGCGAGTCGAACGTGGCCTGCCTGTCGTCGCTGTCCAGCGGCGCCGTCGCCAGCGGCCGCAGCAGCTCCCGCAGGTACCGGCAGTACGAGCCGAGGTAGTACTTCACCTCCAGCCCGACGCGCTCGTGCACCGCCCCGATCCTCAGCCGGTCCTCCGCGTACGAGAGATCGTGGGGTCCCCGCGTCAGCCTCTGGAAGTAGCGGACCTGGGCCCGCTTGACGTGTTCGACCTCGTCGGGGCCGGAGAAGAACGCGCTCGTCTCGGGGAAGGAGAGCAGGTGCCGGTAGAACGCCTCGATGACCGGCTCGGCGCTGCCGGCGACGAGGTCGTGGAGCTGCCGGAGCCGGCGCTCGTCCTCGGCGTCGAACTCCAGGTAGCGCTTCCGCAGCTCCAGCTCCGCGGCCGTCGGGCAGATCTCGTGGACCAGGGGTTCGACGCCCGTGCCGAGACGCCGCGAGCTCATCGAAACGGTGGCCGGGGCACGAGGTTGAGGATCACCCAGTAGTGGCCGATCGTCTTCACCGTCTCGGCGAACTCGGCGAAGTCCACCGGCTTGCGGATGTAGCTGTTGACGCCGAGCCGGTACGCCTCGACCAGGTCGCGCTGCTCGTCGGACGAGGTCAGCACGATCACCGGCAGCGTTCGGGTGCGCTCGTCCCCGCGAAGCCGCTTCAGCACCTGGAAGCCGTTCAGCCTGGGCAGCTTGAGGTCGAGCAGCACCACGTGGGGATCACCCGGCCGCCAGCCAGCTCCGGACGTCCCCAGGAAGTACTCGACGGCCTGGATCCCGTCGCGCAGCACCACGACGGGGTTCGAGATGCCGTTTCGCTTGAACGCCCGCAGCGCCAGCGCCTCGTCCGTCGGGCTGTCCTCGACCAGGACGATCGTCGGGACCGGCTGGCGCATGGTCATGTCATCACCGCTCCACCGGCGGTCACCCGCGCCCGCTCGCCGGCTGCGGGCTGCGCCCGCCGGCAGCCGTCACCGCTCGTCGCGAAGAGCCACCGCCCTGCCGGAGGGACGCCGGCTCAGCAGCGACTCGATCTTGGCGAGCAGGACCTCCAGCTCGACCGGCCTGGTCACGTACTCGCCGGCGCCCGCGGAGTAGCCGGACAGCACCTCCCGAGGCTGGCCGAGCGCCGACAGCATCATGATCGGGATGCCCGCCGTCCTTCCGCTGGCACGGACCTCGATGGCGAGCTGCAGGCCGTTCATGACGGGCGTGTTCACGTCAGCCAGGAGGAGGCCTGGGGTGCGGAGTTCGACGGCGGCCAGTGCGCCGGCGCCGTAGTGCGCCGACACTGTGCGGTAGCCGGCGTCCCGAAGGTACGTCCCGATCATCTCGCGGACGTTGTGCTCGTCGTCGGCTATCAGGATCGTCTCGCCGCCCAAGTCACGTTCTCCGACGTGGTCGGGGCGCGGACACCGGCACCCGCTCTCTAGCCACTGCGCCGCCTAGCGTGCTCATTGGGCACGCAAAAGGCAAGTGGCGAGGTCAGACTTCCAGACTTGTCAGCGATCGGCCGTCCGTGAGACGGTCGCCAGAACGTCCAGACGCGCCGGTCAAGTAGTCGGCGTCCGTGCGCTACTTGACCGGCGCTCCGGGACTCTGCGGACGGCCCTGGCGGCGAAGTCCTCCGCCATCGATCAGCTTCGGCGGACGACCGAGATCACGGCCAGCGCGATGTCGGTGGTGAAGTACTCGCCGGACGGTGGGGAGGTGCGGGTGCGCGCAGCGAGGACGGAGGCGCCCACGCCATCAAGGGCACCGGACTCGGGCTGCAGATCGCGTCGACGTGGAGCGCGCATACTGTCGTGGCATTGGAACCTTCGGTGGCGACGTACTACAGCGGTTGGGAGAACTACCAGCGGATGCTCGCGGGCGCGATCGCGCCGCTCGACGATGAGCAGCTGAACCTGCGGGCGGCTCCCCACCTGTGGTCGGTCCGCATGCTCGCCAACCACATCGTGGCGACTCGGGCCTGGTGGTTCCACTCGTACATGAGAGAGGGCGGCCCGGAGTTCGACGCGATCGCGGACTTCGACGAGGGGGAGGAGTCCGAGCGGCGGCCGGCGGCAGAGATCGTGAAGGGTCTGGAGGCCACGTGGCTGCTGGTGGATTCGAGCCTGCGGCGGTGGTCAGAGGCCGACCTCGACGCAAGGTTTCAGCGCCCGGTGCCGAACGCGGAGGGCGAGCGGCCGTGGCGCGATCGCCGCTACATCATCTGGCACGTGGCCGAGCACGACCTCCACCACGGCGGTGAGCTCTCGTTCAGCCTGGGCATGCACGGCATCCCCGCGCTCGACCTCTGAGCCGCTCTCCCGTCTATTCCTCCCAGCGATCGAACGCGCCGTCCAGCGCCGCCAGGAAGACCCGGTCGTCGTCGAAGCCCGTGATGAAGCTGCGGGGCACGGTGCCCGGCCACCTCGTCTCCGCCGCCTGCGCGTAGACCAGGCGGTAGCCCGCCTCGGCGGCGATCGTCGAGCACGCCTCCGACCAGTCGCCGGACTGGCCGAGCGGGATGGCGAACGTGTCGATGCTCAGGCCGGTCGCGGCCTCGATCGCCCGCCGGGACTCCACCATCTCGTGGCGGGCGGCGTCCTCGTCCAGCCTGCCGAAGTTGGGATGGCTGACGGAGTGGCTGCCCAGCGTGGCGCCCCGGCGGGCCAGCTCGGTCAGCTCCTCCCAGCCCAGGAAGAGCTCCGGGTCGGCCCAGCCCTCGCCTGAGGCCCAGCCGCTGACCACGAACACGGTCCATGGCACGCCCAGCTCGGCCAGGATCGGCGCCGCGTCCTCGCCGATGCTGCGGAGGCCGTCGTCGAACGTCACCGCCAGGTCGCCGGGAGTCCCGCCGGTGCGGGCGATGTCCTCGGCCGGCACGAACCGGTATCCCCTCCGCATGGCCAGCTCCAGCTGCCGGCGGAGCTGGGCGGGCGTGATGTCGTTGTAGCCCCATGCGGGCGTGCCGACGCCGTGGTAGCAGAGGATGCGACCCGCGACGGCCGGCGGTCGCCGCCGGGGCCAGGTCGACAGCGCGCGGCGCACCACCATGACGCGGGCCGATCGCATGTGCTCCCGGCGCAGCCCGACGCGCCGGGCGGCGACCCGCAGCGGGTTCACGCCGTGACGGTCCTCGAAGCTCGCAGGCTGGTCGCGAGCGCCTCCAGAACCTGGTCCTGCTCGGCCCCGGTCATGCCGGCGTAGAGCGGCAGCAGCAGCGTGTCCGCGGCCGCTCGCTCGGTCTCGGGCAGAGAGAGG
>DASYBH010000338.1:0-8783 GCA_036500885.1 Candidatus Dormiibacterota bacterium | reverse complement strand
GCGTCAGGCGAAGATCGGTTGCGGCTTCACTCGCTCGACCAGCGCCGCCATCTCATCGTCGCCGACCGTGCGTTCGAACCGGCTGGCGGCGTCCAGCACCCGCGGCAGCAGGTCCACGTCGCCCGCCGTGATGAGGAAGACGCCAGGCCGGCCGAGCACCCACCACACGGCGGCGTCGATCTCGGTCTGACCCTGCAGCGGCTGATACCACGTCGAGGTGGTGCGCTCGCGGCCCATCCACGGCCGCATGGCGATCGACTTGATCGTCTGCACCGCCGTGCCGCGCTCCCCGCAGGTCGCCACCAGCCCGTCGAAGCTCTCGCGATAGTGCGGCATCGCCATGGTCAGGTAGTTGCACGGAAGGAGCACCGAATCGAAGTCGAACCGCTGCAGGCTGCGCCGGTGCGTCGCCGCGATCTGCGAGCCGTGACCCGTCACCCCGATCCGCCGCACCAGGCCCTGCTCGCGGGCCTCCACGGCTGCCTCCAGTGCGCCGCCTGGACTCAATGCGACGTCCCACTCGATCGGGTCGGCCAGGTTGTGCAGCTGCCACAGGTCGACGTGGTCCACGCCGAGCCGGTCCAGCGAGCGGTGAAGGTCCTCGCGCGCCTCGCCGGCCGTACGCCTGCCAGTCTTGGTGGCCACGAAGAAACGTCCGGGATGGCGCCGCAGCCACGGAGCGACGCGCAGCTCCGCATCGCCGTAGCTGGCCGCCACGTCGATGTGATTCACGTCGTACTGGAGCAGCACCTCGAGCGCACGGTCGGCGACGTCCTGTGTCACGCGCGACAGCGCGGCGGCCCCGAAGATCGCGCGGCTGCTGTTGTGGCCGGTGCGGCCGAACGGAAGGCTCGGAATCGTCATACCAGCAGCCTACCCCACACTGCCACAGACCCCGATTGCAACATGCGCCGCCTCCGTGTCATGCTGCGTTCGGCGGTGGTTTCCGAGTTCGTTCCGCCGGCCCAACGCCATGCAGGAGCTGGGCTTTCAGCGCAGACACCGGGTAGGCTTTGCAACAAAGCTTCCGTGAGCCAGGCGGTGCGGATGCTGGGGGTGAGTCATCGATGGATCCAGGGCAACGGACGAACAGGCAGCTCAGGCTGCAACGACGGCTGCGCGGATGGTCACAGGAAGACGTCGCGGCGGGTCTGCATCGTCTGGCGGCGAGCCACGGCGAACCCGAGCTCGGAGTGGACGCCGCGATGGTCAGTCGCTGGGAGCGCGGCTCGAGGCGACCTCGCCCCCGCTACATACGCCTGCTCTGCCAGCTGTTCGAGCTGCCCGCGGAGCAGCTCGGCATCGTGGAGGAGGCTGAGTACGCCCAGCTCCTGGAACCGACGCGGGACGCACTGGAGGACGAGCACTTGGAACGGCGCGATTTCATGCAGAGGATGGCCACGCTGCTCAGCGCGGCCGCCGTGCCGGCGGCCCCATTCGAGCAGACGACGACCGAGCCCTGGAGACGCCTGGAGCTGGCGCTGCGCCGGCCCGGTCGGGTGGACGACGCGACAGCGGACCACCTGGAGCAGGTCACCGTGGCCCTGCAGAGCCTCGGTCCGAGCCAGGTCAGCGCGCAGGCCATCCTGGGGTCGGTGACGGGTCACCTGGACGCCATCACGCTGCTGCTGCAGGGCTCGCCGCCCGAGGCGCTGCGCGCCCGGCTCTGCTCGCTCGCCGCGGAGACGGCCGGGCTGGCGGGCTGGTTACGGTGGGACCTGGACGACCCGATCGGCACGGCCAGCTACTTCGCGACGGCGGTGCACGCGGCACGCGAGGGAGGCGACCGGGCGCTGGAGATGTACCTCGCCGGCAGCTCGGTCTGTCAGCCGCCCTACCGGGAGGCGCCGCAGCGGAAGCTGGAGCAGCTCCGCTCCATCGCCTGGTCGGACGCGACGCCGACGGGACAGGTCTGGCTGGCCGCCAAGGAGGCGGACGCCTGCGCCCTGATGGGCGACGCCGATGGCTGCATGCGCGCCCTGGACCGAGCCCAGGTCGCCATCGCGGGAACGCGCGACGAGGGCGGCTCGCGGCGGCCCCGGTTCAGCACGGTCGACCAGGCGTGGCTCGACGGCGAACGCGGCGCCAGCCTCGCCCGCCTGGGACGCACCGCCGAGGCGAGGGCGTTCCTGGAGCCGACCCTGGCGCGTCTCGGCCCCAGCGGCGAGCGCAACTGGCTCTGGCTCAGCACGGCGCTGGCCAGCACCTACGTCCGCGACGGCGAGCCGGAGGAGGCGTGTCAGGTCGCCGGCGCGGTCCTCGAACGCGCCTCGCGCATGCAGCTGCAGCCCGTGATGAGGTTGGTCAGGGGACTGCACCAGCAGCTCACGGCATTCGGACCGAGCGCCGCCATCCGCGGGCTTCACGACCGGCTCCGCAGCCTCGGTGGCGCCCTGGCCCTCAGCTGACCCGGGGCTGAAGGCGTCGAGGAGCCCCGACATCTGGGCTCGGCTGCACATGGGGGACGTCCTGAGCTCCGCGGCGGCGGGCCCATGTCGCCGGAACGGTGGGCTCACCCGGCCGGCGCACGCCGGCCGGTCGTGACATCGAGCTCCTTCCCGGTGGCGGGACGGTGGTTGGCGTCAGCCGGCCGCCGTCCCCGCCGCCCTCTCCGTCATGGAGAGCTCACGATCGTCGCTCGGGGCCGTCGACGCCGAGACGTCGTGGCCGACCACGATGAGGAGCTGGCGCTCGGCGAACCTGATCGGGAGACAGTCGAACGCGAACAGGCCACACGCGCCGGGCAGGCGCAGGTTCAGCTCCCACCCGCGCCGCCGGTGGAACGGGGCACGGAAGGCGGCGACGGCCTTGGCCCGATCGTACGGATCCGCAAAGTCGACGAAGCGCACACCGCGCAGCTGTTCGCGCAGGCGGCCGGCCGCCGACGCCAGCACGACGTTGGCGTCCACGATGCAGCCCTCTCCATCCAGCACGGCGATCAGGTGCGGCATGAAGTCGGCCACCGCCCGCCAGGGCACCCCGTCGTCCGCCGGGGTGCCCTCCACGGGAGCCGCCTCGGAGCGGACGGCCGTGTCCTCGGCGAGAGGCACGCTGACCGCGCCGTGCGCGGCCCTGACGGCGATCTTGAGGGTGAGACCGCGCACGACCACCCCGTTGATCACCTCGCGCAGCAGCTCGATGTCGTCGAGGCTGTAGCGCCGCTGACCCGACGGCGTGCGGTGCGGCTCCAGGATCTTGTGACGGCGCTCCCACGCCCGGATGGTGTGCGGCGAGAAGCCGATCATGGAGGCGACCTCGCCGATGGTGAACTCGGCGGGCGCGCTCACGACCGGGCCAGCCTCCGGGCCAGCACCGCGCCGATGCGGGGGTCCGGTCCGTGGGCCGAGGCTCCGATCCGCCGCCACAGGTCTCCCGTCCGATTGAAGGCCGCGCCGCCGACCAGCACAGGGATCGAGAGCCCGCGAATCGCGGCCACCGTCTGGGCCATCCGGGTCACCGACGGCAGGTATCCGGCCGAGAGGCCCACGAGCCGCGGCCGTACCCGCTCGACCAGCGTTGGCAGGTCCTCGGGCTCGCTGTCGTGGTCCATGAGCTCCACCTCCCAGCCCTCGTCCTCGAGGGCGAGGGCGAACATCCAGAGGCCAACGGTGTGCTGCTCACCGGGCATCAACGTCAGCAGGCAGCGCGTGCCCGGCGGAACCGGCGATCGGCTCGGGGTTGCCGGCAGCAGGCCGACGAGCCGGTCCAGCACACGGGCGGCCCGATGCTCGTCTCCGATGGAGATCTGGCCGCGATACCAGAGGTCGCCGATCTCGTGCTGCGCCGGCTGAACGAGGTCGGCGAACACCGCCACCCTGCTGCCCACCCTGGCCAGGAATTGGTTTGCGAGGTCACCGGCCTCGCCGGTATCTCCGCCCAGCATCGCCTCGGCGAACTGGCGGACCGGCGGCCGCCGACCCCTCCACGAGAGCCGGGGAGCGACGGCGCCCCGGACCAGAGCTACCTCCCCAATTATCATATTGAGCTCGCTTTCGCATACCGAATGCGGGCCATCCTGTGAAGGCCGCGCAGTCTCCCCGACAGCCTGTAGGCATTTCTACAGATTCCCTAACATCTTAGCGAACAAGACTCCAAGCCGTCAGCTCCGGGTATCGAACGCGCCTCTACAGGTCCCGGGGCGAGAGGTACGAGACGAGGTCGGCGCCCGCTCGGGCCAGGCCCGCCCAATCACCCTTGCGCACCGCGAGGGTGGCGAGCGCGGCGGTCGGGAAGTGGGCGCGGGCGCGCTCGCGCAGCTCACCCTCGCGGGCGACGAGCACCGTCAGCTCCTGAAGGCCCGGGTTGTGGCCGATGACCATCACGGAGGTCACGTCCGCCGGCAGCCGGTGGAGGCGGTCCAGCAGCTCGCTCGCGCTCGCGCCGTAGAGGCCGTCCTCGATCAGCACTTCCACGCCCTCGTCGAGGCCGGGGCGGATCTGCTCCAGGGTCTGTCGCGTACGCAGCGCCGGCGAGCACAGGACCACCGCCGGGCGGACCCCGTGGTCGCGGAGGTGCCCGGCCAGCCGGCCGGCTGCCCGGCGACCGCGCGGCGCCAGCGGACGGTCCCGGTCGGCCTGGGCGGGGTCGTCCCAGCTCGACTTCGCGTGTCGAAGCAGGTGGAGCAGCTTCACGGTTTCGGCCATCGCGTGCTCCCTATCGCGGACTCGACGCCGGTGACGAGCTCGAGCTGGGCGCCGGAGTCGGGGTGCGTGGGGGCGTCGGGGTCGAGGTCGAGATGGGCGTCGGAGTCGGCGTGGACGCGGGCGTGCGGGTGGGCGTTGGGGTGGAGCTGGGCGACGGCTCCAGCACGACCAGGGGCTGGCTCGCCGGGCATGTCGCATTCCAGCAGAGGCTGATGAGGTGGTCGCCGGGCTGCGCGTCCTTCGGGATCTGCGCGGTGGAGATGGCGCTGCCGTACTGGTCCGCCTTGAAGGTCCCGACCTGCACCGGGGTGCTCTGGAGCTGGATGGTCCCGGCCTGGTTGGCGGGCAGGTGGCTCGCGGTCACCGTGACCGAGCTCCCGGCCTGCACGGCGGCGGCCGAGAGGCTGACGCCGGGCGCGGACGGCTGCTGGCCGTTCAACCAGAGGAGGATCGCCACCGCCG
This sequence comes from Candidatus Dormiibacterota bacterium, assembly GCA_036500885.1. Lineage (GTDB taxonomy): Bacteria > Chloroflexota > Dormibacteria > Dormibacterales > Dormibacteraceae > CF-161. The sequence goes on along the minus strand of DASYBH010000338.1, from coordinate 3,678 downwards.
CGAGCCCCACGATCGCGGCGCCCGCGAGGACCCACGGCCATCGTCTCCTGGCAGAGGAGGGTGGCCCGTACGGGACGGGCGCCGGCTCCTCGGCCGCGTAGGTCCGGCGCCGGTAGGCATCGTCGGCCACCGCCTGCTGGAGCGCCTCGGCCATCTGGGCGCAGCTCTGCCAGCGGGCGGCCGGATCGCGGACCAGCCCGGCGGCGACCACGGCGTCGGTGGTCGTCCCCAGCAGAGGGTTGCGGGTCGAGGCCGGGATCGGCTCCATCCGCTCCTTCGCGGTCAGGATCTCCGAGGTGGTCTGCCCGGCGAACGGCATCGCTCCGGTCAGGAGCTCGTAGGCGAGAACGGCGAACGAGTAGCGGTCGGTCGCCGCCGTGACCTCGCCACGCTCGAGCTGCTCGGGCGCCTGGTAGTGCAGCGCCCCCGTGCGGATGCCGAACGCCGAACCGCGGAATCCGGGTTCGAGCAGCGGCATCAGGCCAGCCTCCCGGAGGAGGGGCCGGCCCTCGGCGGCCAGGACGACGGTGGCCGGCCGCACGTCTCCGTGCAGCACGCCCTGGGCGTGGATGTAGTCCACGCAGCGGCCGGCGGCCTGGAGGACGCGGAGATCCCCGTCAATGTTGATCCCGCTCCGCATGGCGTCGTCCAGGGAGACGCCCTCGACGTAGGCCGTGACGAGGTACGGCACGCCCTCCCGCTCACCGACCTCGTAGACGTCGACGAGGTTCGGGTGACGGAGCTGCGTGAGCATGGGGGCGGCCTGAGCCAGCCTGGCGCGAGCGTGCGGCTCGCGCAGGGTCTCCAGGACCTCCACGGCCACCGACCGCTGGACGTGCGGCTCGTAGGCGCGGTACGTCGGGCCATGGGAGCCCTGGAACAGGAACTCCTGGACCTGGTAGCGCCCCAGCGTGACGCCGGTGCGGATCGGATGCTCCGGCGTCTCGGCAGCCTGGGCCGTTCCCGGCGGCGTCTGGCTCATCTCGAGCACATCCTCCTCAGCTTCATTCTTATAGAGACGTGAAGACCTATCCCGCCGAAGCGCTGCACGAGTTCAGCGCGCGCGTGCTCGCCCTGGGCGGCGTGCCCGCCGACGACGCCGCGCTCGCCGCTGACGTCCTCCTCGCCGCCGACCTGCGCGGCATCGACTCCCACGGCGTGGCCAGGCTCCGCGCCTACCACCGCGCCCTGTGCTCGGGAGAGATCAATCCGACGCCGCACCTGCGGATCGTGCGCGAGACCATGACGACCGCGACGGTCGATGCGGACAACGGCCTCGGGCTGGTGGCGGGCCCGCGCGCCAACGACATCGCCATGGCGAAGGCGCTGGAGACCGGGAGCGGGTGGGTCGCGGTGCGCAACACCAACCACTACGGCATCGCCGGGTACTACGTGCTCCAGGCGCTGGAGCGGGACCTGATCGGGTGGGCGATGACCAACAGCAGCGCGCTCGTCGCGCCCCTGTGGGGCGTCGGCCGGATGCTGGGCACCAACCCGCTCGCGATCGCGTTCCCCGGCCTGGAGGAGCCGCCGATCGTGATCGACTTCGCGACCAGCGCCGTGGCGTTCGGCAAGATCGAGATCGCCAGGCGCAAGGGCCAGTCGATACCGGAGGGCTGGGCGATCGACGTCCAGGGCCGGCCGGCGACCGATCCCCAGGCGATCTACGACGGCGGCGCGCTGCTGCCGGTGGGCTCCTCGCGTGAGCTGGGGGGCCACAAGGGCTACGCGCTGGCGATGATGGTGGACGTGCTGAGCGCGGTGCTCAGCGGCGCCAACTGGGGCCCGTTCGCGCCGGCGTTCGCCATCGACCAGACGCCGTCCGGCAGCGTCGGCGCGGGCATCGGGCACTTCTTCGGCGCCCTCCGCATCGACGGCTTCATCGAGCCGGACGAGTTCAAGCGCCAGGTCGATCACCTGGTCCGCACCTTCCGCTCCACGCCGCCGGCGCCGGGCACGAACGGCCCCCTGGTGCCGGGCGACCCTGAGCGCGAGGCCGAGGCGGTGCGCCGGCGCGACGGCATCCCGCTGATCGCGCCGGTGGTGGCGGACCTGGAGGCGCTGGCCGCGGAGACGGGGGTCCCGCTCGGATGAGGTGGTCGGGCGGCGCCGACAACCGCGGGCTGCTGGCGCTGGCCGCGGCGGTCGCGGCGATGCCCGCCGCCGGCCTGCTCCGGACGGGGCCGACGTGGGCCAGCCTGGTCGTGGTGGTCCTCGTGGCCGCGCTCACGCTCACAGGCGCCGCGGCGCTGGCGTCGGTCCGGGTGACGTTCGGCCCGAACGGGCTCCGCGTGGGCGCGGGGCCGTGGGGTTGGCCCGCCCGGTCCGTCTCGAGCGCCGAGATCCTGGGCGCCCGCGTGGAGTTCCGTGACCCGGCCACGCTGGGCGCCTGGGGCTATCACGAACGCCCGGGCCACACCGTGGTCATGGTCCGGGCGGGCGAGTGCCTGGTGCTCGATCTGACCGGCGAGCGGTCCCTCGCCGTCGCGGTGGACGGCGCCGCGGCCGCCGCGGCCGTCATCGACGCAAGCCTGGCGGGACCGGTGGTCCGGGAGGGCGAGATCGCCCATTGGGGGGGAGTGTAGGCTGGCGGCACGCGGTACGCTCCCGAATGTGCCGCCGGTCCCCCCGGTCCTGAGCGAGCGACTGGAGCTGGCCTCCATGTCGCCCGGGTTCATCATGGCGCTGCTTCGTGGCGACCGCGAGCGCGCCGGCCATGAGATCGACGCCCACGTGCCGGCCGACTTCGTCGGCAACCACGAGAACGTGCTCCGCATGCGGCTCGGCCAGATGCAGCAGGACCGGACGTGCCAGCCGTGGTTGCTGCGGGCGATGATCACCCGGGAGGGGCCGCGGCAGGTGATCGGCCGCATCGGCTTCCACGGACCGCCCGAGGAGGACCGCCGGGTGGAGATCGGCTACACCGTCTTTCCCGCCCACCGCGGGCAGGGCTTCGCCACCGAGGCATGCCGGGCGCTGTTCGCGTGGGCGCACGAGGAGCACGGCATCACTCGCTTCCGCGCCTCGGTCTCGCCGGGCAACGGCCCGTCGCTGGCTGTGGTGCGCAAGCTGGGTTTCCGGCGCACCGGGGTGCAGTGGGACGAGATCGACGGCGAGGAACTGGTGTTCGAGCACGACCTTTGACCGTCGACCCGCTCGTGTACACGGCCCACTGGCGGGTGCGCAGCTACGAGATCGACCAGAACGGTCACGTCAACAACGCCGTCTATCTGAACTACGCGGAGGCGCTGACGGTCGAGCACGCCGAGGCCGCCGGCCTAGGTCGCGCGTGGACGGAGGCCCACGGCGGAGCGTGGGTCGTGCGGCGCCACGAGATCGAGTACCTGCGCCCCGCCAGGCTGGGCGACGAGCTGGAGCTGACGGTGCGGGTGGAGCTGGTGCGCGGGGTGCGCGGCGTCCGCCGGACGACGATCAGCACGGTGCCCGCCGGGCTGGTGGCGTGGGTCCGGTCGGAGTGGGTGTGGGTCCGCCTGACCGACGGCCGCCCGACCCGCGTGCCGGCGGAGCTGGTCGAGATGGCGGCGCCGGTGACCGCCGCCACCCTGGCCCGAAACGACCACGACGGGCGGCGGGGAGCGGGCTGAGGTCGGAGGCGGTTCAGAGGACGGCTGCCCGGCTCAGCGCCGCCTCCGTGTGTAACGTTGCGACGTTACATAT
>DASYBH010000337.1:0-24903 GCA_036500885.1 Candidatus Dormiibacterota bacterium | reverse complement strand
GGGCGCTGGAGGAGTACCCGGGAGGGATCCACGTGGAGAGCGCGGCGCTGGGCGAGTTCGACGTGGACGTCCCGGCCAGCGGTCGTCTCGACCGCCCGGTCGACGTGCTCTGGGTGACCGTGAAGGCCACGCAGCTCGAAGACGCCCTGCGACTGGCGTCTCCTGCGGTGGCCCCCGACGCCGTGGTGGTGCCACTGCTCAACGGGGTGGACCACATGGCTCGGCTGCGCCAGCTGTACGGTGACCAGGTGATCGCCGGCGCCATACGGGTGGAGTCGGAGCGGGTCGGCCCGGGCCACGTCCTCCAACGGAGCCCGTTCGTCTCGACCGACCTCGGGCCCTGCCCCGAGCTGCGGGACCCCTCGGAGGCGATCGCCACCGAGATGCGCGACGCCGGTCTGCCGTGCACGGTGCACGACGGGGAGGCGGAGGTCCTCTGGGGCAAGCTCGCCCTTCTGGCACCGTTCGCGCTGGGCACGAGCAGCGTGCGTGAGGCGATCGGTTCCGCCCTGGAGCAGCCGGATGTGCGCGAGCTGATGGACGCGGCGATCCGCGAGGTCTGCACGGTGGCCGGCACCGAGGGGGCCGCGCTCGACCCGGAGGTCTTCACCAGGGCGCTTCGCGGGATGCCGGGCGACATGCGCAGCTCCATGCAGAAGGACATCGCGGCCGGCCGGCCGCCGGAGCTGGACGCGATCGCCGGCGCCGTGCTGCGGCGCGGACGGGAGCGCGGCATCCCGACCCCTGCGATCGGGGAACTGGTGCGGCGGGTTGGCGGCTCCCAGGCCCTTTAGCGGCCCCGACGACGCGCGTATCCAGCGGGCGATGTGCATCGTCGCGCACCCGGACGACATCGACTTCTTCGCGGCCGGCGCCGTCCTGATGATGACCCGTCGAGGGGTGGTCGTCGACTTCGTGCTGGCCACTTCCGGGGACAAGGGCGCGCGCGACGGGAAGGTGTCCGGCGAGGAGCTGGCGGCGGCTCGCGAGCGCGAGCAGCTCGCGTCCGCCGAGGTGCTGGGCGCCGGCGGTGTGGAGTTCCTGCGCCGTCGCGACGCCGAGCTCGTCGACAGCCTGGAGCTGCGCGGCGAGCTGGTCAGAGAGATCCGCCGCACGCGGCCCGACGTGCTGCTGACGTTCGATCCGACGCCGGGCTACCGCCAGCATCCGGATCACCGCGTGATCGGGCGGGTGGCCCTGGATGCCGCCTGGCCGTGTGCTCGCGACCGGCTGACCTATCCCGAGATGGGCCCGCCGCACGAGACGGCCGAGGCCTGGCTGTTCGGCGGCCCCACCGGGGTGAGGGTGGACCTCGACATCGACGTGAGCCAGGTGCTGGACGTCAAGATCAGGGCGCGGCTGGAGCATCGCAGTCAGACAGGCGATCCGGCCGACCTGGAGCGACGCTGGCGTCGGGTCGCTCGCAGAGAGCGCTTCGCGCAGGTGAACCTCCGCTGACCTGACGGCTCAGCCGTCAGTCAGCTGCGGCACTCCGCGGGCCAGGTACCGGCGCAGGTCCGCGAGGGGGACTGACACCTCCGGCTGGCCCGCCGTGCCGGCCGCGACCTGGTACCTGGCGAACACGATGATCAGGGCGTTTCGGTCCAGCAGGAACACCTTGAAGTTGTCCACGATCGGCGCGGTCCCCTGGAACAGCGCCTGGTCATCGGTCTGTCCGAGCTTCGATCGCAGCTGGGTCTGGGCGGCGGTGGACAGCACATCGAGGTACGCGGAGCCGGGGCCGAACAGGTCCTGCAGCCTGAGGACGCGTCCCGCCGTCAGGTCGCAGTTGAACGCGTGCGTGGCGGAGTTCGGGTGTGCGGCGCCGGCCTGGAACTCGCTGCAGTCGACCCGCAGCACGGCCAGCCTGGGGGTCACGCTGAGCGTTCGGCTGGTGCAGGTGAGCTCGCTCGGAGCCGGGCCGGCCGGGCCGGCACGGGCTGCGTCGAGGAAGTCGTTCAGGCGGCGCTGCAGCGCTCCCCGGATCGTTGCGTCGATGGCCAGGAGGGGCGCCGCGGGGCCCGTCAACTGGGGAACCTCCACGTGGTACCGGTACGCGCCCGGGCCGGTTGGCGTCTGGCTGGCGTCGCTCCTCACCTCCACCTGCACCGCGGGCGCGACCGGTGGGCTCGAAGGGGTCGGGCGCGCGACGGCAGGCAACGAGGCCGTGGCCGTGGGCGGCGGCCGGTCGGACACCGGTGGGGACGCGCTGGGGGCCCCGCACGCCACCAGGACCGGCACGAGCGCGGAGAGCAGGAGCCGACGCCGGCATCCACAGCGTACGCGCTCGCCAGGACATCGCTGTGCTGCGTCGGTGGATACCGGCGCGCCCCTTACCGCCATCGGACTCCAACCGTACCTCACGCGTGAAGCGCCGCGGACTGCGCGGCGGCCAATCGCTCGGCCGCGGCAGTTGGGCACTGCAGGCGGAACACCGCGGACGCCAGCCGCCCGACCACCACTGCCCGATCGCCGGTGACCGCCTGGCGGCAGTCGTCCAGGGCCGCCGCAGCGGTGGCCGAGCACGGTCCGGCGGCATCCCTCGACCAGAAGGTGAAAGCGCGCATCGCGTCGTCCGTCCGAGCGGTGATCACCAGCGTCTCATCGGCGGTCGTCCAGCTGCGGCTCGCGCCGTCGAGCCAGCCCCAGCCCGCGTACTCCGCGAGGGCCGCCGCCTGGTCGGCCTGCTCGCTTGCCGCCAGCTCCGCCGTCAGGTGGTCGTGGCCGCCGCGTCGAGCCGCGCCGACCACCTGGTCGGCGAGGATCGCATCCGCCGCCGGCCGCAGTCGCACCGCCGGGGGCGGCTGGGCCAGGATGGAGGGCGGCGCCGGTCGCCATGTGGGCGACGGGCTGGTCGCCGCCGGCTGCCCGCAGCCAGCCGCGACCAACCACAGCGAGAGGACGAGGACGACGGAGGTTCGCGACATGCACGGCTATGATTGCCTGCCGTGGAGCAGCCCCGCGCGGCGCACTCGCGGCTGGAGATCGCGACGCCCGTCTTCGAGGGGCCGCTCGAGCTCCTGCTGGTGCTGGCAGAGCGTGACGAGATCGACATCTTCCAGGTCTCCCTGGCCACCCTGACGGAGGCCTACCTGGCGGAGATCGCCGCGCTGGAGCAGCGCGACCCGATGGAGATGGCCGAGTTCCTGTGGCTGGCGGCCCGGCTGCTGCTGCTCAAGTCCATCCGCCTGCTGCCGGGCGAGGAGCCCGACGACGAGGAGGCCGACCTGCTCGGGTGGGAGGAGGATGTCCGCGGCCGGCTGCTGGAGTACCGCGCGTACAGGGAGATGGCGGAGCGGCTGATGGAGCGCGCGGCGGCCGACGCGCCCAGCTTCCCCGCGCCCGCCCGCGAGGTCGAGGTCGAGGGTCAGGAGGAGCCCCTCCAGGTCGCCGCGCTGGTGGCCGCCTTCCAGTCGGTCCTCGCCCGTCTCCCGCCCCGGCCCCTGGTCTTCGTCGGCACGCGCTGGACGGTGGAGGACAAGCTGGAGGTGCTCCAGCAGCAGCTGCTGAGCGGCGGATTCGAGCTGGTCGAGCTCATACTCACCTGTCAGGATCGGCTGGAGGCGGTCATCACCTTCGTGGCGGTGCTCGAGCTGCTCCGTCGCGGCGACATCCGCGTGCGCCAGGAGCAGAACTTCGGCCGGATACTGGTGGAAACGCGGTGAGCACATTGGCTCCGGCGATCGAGGCGATCCTGTTCAGCTCCAATCGTCCGCTGAAGGTGCGTGAGCTGCAGCAGGTCACAGATCACGATCGGGCGGCCGTCGAGAGCGCACTCGACGAGCTGCGGGAGTCGCTGACCCATCGCGGCCTGATGCTGCAGCGCCACCACGACCAGGTCCAGCTGGTGACCCGTCCCGAGCTGGCCGGCTACGTCAGGCGGGCGCTGCGGCCGGAGGTGACCGGCCGCCTCTCCGCCGCGGCCTACGAGACGCTCGCCATCGTCGCCTACCAGCAGCCGGTGACCAGGGCGAAGATCGAGGAGATCCGCGGTGTGAACTCCGACGGCGTGCTCTCCAACCTCGAGCTGCGCGACCTGGTCAGGGAGGTGGGCCGGGGCACCGGCCCCGGCCAGCCCAGGCTGTTCGGGACCACGATCAGGTTCCTCCAGATGCTGGGCCTGGAGTCGCTGGACGCCCTGCCCTTCCCCGAGACGCGGGAGCTGCCCGACGCGGCCGCCGCCGGGCAGTCAGACAGCGCGGAGCCGGCCCCCCGGACGCCGGCCGGCGCTCGGCAGCCGTCCGAGGCCCCGGCGGCGGCCGGGGGGACCGACACGGCCGAAACGGAGGAACACCCATCGCCGAGCGTCTGAACCGCTACCTGGCCAGGGCCGGCATCGCCTCCCGGCGCGCGGCCGATGCGCTGATCGCCTCGGGCGCGGTGCGCGTCAACGGCCGCGTGCCACCGGAGTCGGGCGTGCTGGTCGAGCCGGACTCCGACCGGGTGACGCTCCGCGGGCGCCCGGTCGAGGCGCACCGGCGCTTCACGTACGTGGCGCTGCACAAGCCGGCCGGCGTGGTGGTGACCGCGAGCGATCCCCACGGCCGGCCCACCGTGTTCGACCTGGTCAGGGAGAGCGGGGCGCCGCGGTTGTTCGCGGTCGGCCGGTTGGACGCGGCGACCACCGGTCTGCTGCTGCTGACCGACGACGGTGAGCTGGCCAACCGCCTCGCCCACCCGAGGTACAAGGTGCCCAAGGAATACGTGGCGTCCGTGGCCGGCGTCCCCGGCGAGCGCGACCTGCGCATCCTGCGCGAGGGCGTCGAGCTGGACGATGGCGCCACGCTGCCGGCCGAGGCGGACCTCGCCGGCGGCGGCCGCGGCCTCACGCGCGTGCGGCTGGTCATCCGCGAGGGCCGGAACCGCCAGGTGCGGCGGATGCTGGACGCGGTCGGTCACCCCGTCCGCGAGCTCGCCCGCGTCGGCTACGGGCCGATTCGACTGGGCCGGCTGCGGCCGGGCGGCTGGCGCAAGCTTCGCCCGGAGGAGCTGGAGGCGCTCCGCGCGGCTGCCGGCCTGGCCGCGCGGGCGGAGGCGGCCCCATGATCGTGACGATCGACGGACCGGTGGGCTCCGGCAAGTCGGCTGTCGGCCGCCGCCTGGCGAAGGCGCTGGGCCTGACCTTCGTGGACAGCGGCCTGATGTACCGGGCCGTTGGCAGCCTCGCCGTCGAGCGCGGCATCGACCTGAACGACGCCGATGCGCTCACGCGCCTCGCCGGAGCGACCACCGTGTGCATCGACGGCCCATGCGTGTCGGTGGACGGCCGGGACGTCACCGAGCGGGTCTACGCCCCCGACCTGAGCGAGGCCGCGTCCCAGGTCGCCCAGGTGCCCGGCGTGAGGCTCGCGGTCGTGGCCCAGCTGCGCGCGATGGGCACGGGCGGCGTGGTCATGGCGGGCCGGGACATCGGCACTGTCGTGTTCCCCGACGCCGCCCACAAGTTCTACCTGACGGCCAGCTCCGAGGAGCGCGCCCGGCGGCGGGCCGCCCAGATCGAGCAGCGCGGCGGGCGCGCCGACCCGGACCAGCTCCGCATCGAGGTCGAGGAGCGGGACCGGCGCGACGCGGGCCGTGCGGTCGCGCCCATGCGGCCGGCCGCCGACGCGATCGTGCTGGACACCGACGGGCTGGACCTGGCCGCCGTGGTCGCCGAGGTGCTGCGCCACGTGTGCGGCCGGAGCCTGTGATCTACGCCTTCCTGCGCGGCCTGATGCGCGTGATCGTGCACGTGTACCTCGCCGGCAGGTTCCGCGTGACCGGCAGGGAGAGGGTGCCCCGGCAGGGGCCGGTCCTCGTCTGCGCCAACCACGCCTCGACGATCGACCCTCCGCTCCTGCCCGCGTTCCTGCCCCGCTCCGACAGCTGGAGCATGGCCAAGGCGGAGTGGTTCGCGCGGCCCGGCTTCAGGTCGTGGCTGTTCACCAGCTACCACGCCTTTCCGATCGTTCGCCATACGCCCGACCGCCGCGGCCTCAAGCGCGCGCTGAGCGTGCTCCGCGGGGGTGGCGCGCTCGTCATGTACCCGGAGGGCCATCGGATCGAGTCGGGCGGCCTGGTGGAGGCCGAGCCGGGCGCCGGGTTCCTCGCGCGCACCTCCGGCGCGCCGGTCCTCCCTGTCGCGCTGCTGGGCACCCGCGACTGCATGCCGAGGGGCGCCCTCTGGCCGCGACGCGTCGACATCGAGGTTCGCTTCGGGGCGCCCATCTGCATCGCGGAGCGCCGTCCGGACGGGAGCCGGGTCGAGAACCAGGCGGCGGCCGACGCGATCATGCTCGCGATCGCCGAGCTGATGCCCCCGGAGTCGCGCGGCGTCTACGCGGACCTCGACGGGCTCCGGAGCCGGCTCGCCGGCGTCTGGCATCCGGCCGCGGCCGGCGTCATCGGCAGGGCGCCCGCGGGCGGATAGAATCGCCCTCCACATGGAATACGTCGCGCTCGACCTGGAGACGACCGGACTGGACCCGGAGCGCGACAGGGTCATCGAGGTGGGTGCGGTGGTCTTCACGGCCGATGCCGTGTCCTCGAAGCTGGGCAAGCTGACCGATCCGGGCCGGACGGTGCCCGACGCCGTGCTCCGGCTGACCGGCATCACGCCGGCGGATCTGGTGGGCGCCCCGGCCGCCCCGATCGTCCTGAACGAGCTGGCCGAACTGCTGCCGGGGCGTCAGACGGTGGGCCACGGCGCTCGCCTGGACGTGGACTTCATGGTCGCGGCCGGCATCTGGCCGCGCGACCGCGAGATCCTGGACACGCTCGACATCGCTCGCATCCTGATGCCCGGTGCGCAGAGCCACAGCCTCCCGGTGCTTGCGGTGGAGCTGGGTCTGGACCAGCCCCGGCCGCATCGCGCCCTCGACGACGCCGACGCGACCCGCCAGCTCTTCCTGCGTCTGCGGGAGCTTGCCGCGGCCATGGACGAGCGGCTCAAGGATGCGATGCTGGCGCTGGTGGCGCCCTACGGCTGGGCGATCGCCAGCTTCTTCGCCGAGGCCCTGACCAGCCCCATGCCCGTGGCGCCGGTGCCGGCACGCCCGACGGCGCCGGCCCGCGACGGACAGCGTCGCGGTCGCGACGGCGTCGACGACGATCCGCGGTCACTGGCCGACCTGCTGGCGCCGGCGGGCGCGCTGGCCACCGCGCTGCCCGGCTACGAGCACCGCGAGGTCCAGCTCCAGATGCTGCTGGCGGTGGCGCAGATCATGCGCCGGGGCGGAAGGCTGGTCGTCGAGGCGGGCACCGGCACCGGCAAGAGCCTTGCCTACCTGGTGCCCGCGCTGGCCAGGGCCGTGCGCCGCGGCGAGAGGGTGGTCGTCTCGACGCACACGCACACGCTCCAGGAGCAGCTGATGCTCAAGGACATCCCGGCCCTGCGCCAGTGGCTGCCATGGGACTTCGAGGCATGCCTGCTCAAGGGCAGGCCCAACTACGTGTCGCTGCGTCGCTGGCGCCGCTACCTGCTGGAGCCGTGCAGGGACGCGAAGGAGCTCGAGTTCAAGCTCAAGATCCTGGTGTGGCTGCACGGCACGCGGACCGGCGACCGCTCCGAGCTGCGCCTGCAGGGGCCCGAGGAGGTGTACTGGGCCCGCATCGCCTCCGACCCCCTGGACTGCGTGGGCGTCCACTGCACCGAGGAGGACTGCTTCGTGCACCGGGCCCGGGCGGAGGCCGAGCGGGCCGACCTGGTCGTCGTCAACCACGCGCTGCTGCTGGCCGACGCCAGCACGCAGGGCTCGCTGATCCCGGACTACGAGCACCTGGTGGTCGACGAGGCCCACCACCTCGAGGACGCCGCCACGCAGAGCCTGCGCTCCGAGGTGGATGGTCCGGCCCTGCAGGCGCTGCTGCTGCGTCTGGCCAACCCGGCCGGTGGGCCCACGACCGGCCTGTTGACGGAGATGCGCCTGCAGCCGCGCCTCGGCGACGCGGGCGATGCGCTGGCCGAGGCCGAGCTCGCCGCGCTGGCCGCCGCCTCGCGGTGCGCCGAGCTCTTCCAGGCGGCGGCCGAGTGGGCGCGCCGGCAGCTGCCCGATGAGGGCCTGCGCCGGGACGAGGCGGTGCGGTTGGTGCCCGGGCAGCGGGAGAGAGACGACTGGCCGGCGCTGGCGGCGCTCGCCGCCGGCGCCGTCACGGCGCTGGGTGCGCTGGACGCCCAGCTCCGCCGGACCGTGAACCTGAGCCGCGACCGGCTGGGCGGCCACGAGCCGGACCAGGACCTGCGCGAGCTGGAGATCATCCGCGGCCGTCTGGCGGAGGGCGCGAACCTCCTGGAGGAGGCGTTCCAGCGTCAGGATCCGAACCGCGTGTACTGGCTGTCGGTGCAGGGCCGCACGAGCACGCTGGTGCTGCGCTCGGCGCCTCTCGAGATCGGGCCGATGCTGCGCGAGCGCGTGTTCGCCGACCTGGGCAGCGTCGTGATGACCTCCGCCAGCCTGGCCGTCGCCGGCACCTTCGACTATTTCTGCTCGCGCGTGGGCCTGGGGGCGGAGGTCGAGACGCTGCTGCTGGCCTCGCCGTTCGACTACCTGCGGCAGGCCCTGGTCTGCCTCCCCACGGACATCCCGGACCCGCAGTCGGACGAGTTCGAGGTGGCGGTGGAGGAGATCGTGGCTGACGTGGCCGCCCGCCTGGGCGGGCGGACGCTGGCCCTGTTCACCTCGCATCAGCTCCTGCGCAACGTGTACACGGGCCTCAAGCACCGCAGCGACCTGGACGAGGTGCTGATCCTGGGCCAGGGGATCGACGGACAGCGCCGCCACGTGCTCAGGGCGTTCGAGGAGAACGAGCGGCCGCTGCTGCTCGGCACCTCCAGCTTCTGGGAGGGCGTGGACGTGCCCGGCGACCGGCTCTCCTGCGTGGTGATCGTCCGGCTGCCCTTCCAGGTGCCGACCGAGCCGGTGTTCGCGGCGCGCGCGGAGCGGCTGCGCGACCCGTTCCTGCAGTACGCGCTGCCGCAGGCCGCGCTCCGCCTGAAGCAGGGTTTCGGCCGCCTGATCCGCCGTCACGACGACAGGGGCGCCGTCGTCATCCTCGACAGCCGCGTCCTGGAGCGCGACTACGGCCGGGCGTTCCTGGAGGCGCTGCCGCCGGCCTCGCGCTACCTGGGGCCGACCGAGTCGATGGGCAGGACGATCCAGGACTGGGTGGCCTCGCTCGGGCCCGCCGCGCGCTGAGGGGGCGGGCAGCCCCCGCCGCCCCCGGGCGAGCCGGTGGGAGGCGCGGCTACGCTTGTCATCTCCCATGAGCCCCACCGAGAAGATCCTCGTCTGTGTCGCCTGGCCGTACGCGAGCGGCCCTCGTCACATCGGGCACGTCGCCGGGTTCGGCGTGCCGTCCGACGTGTTCGCGCGGTACCAGCGCATGCGTGGGGCGCGGGTGCTGATGGTGAGCGGCACGGACGAGCACGGGACGCCGATCACGTACGGCGCCGACCGGGAGGGGATCTCGCCGCGCGCGTTCGCGGACCGCAACAACGAGATCATCGTGGAGGACCTGCGCCGGCTCGGGCTCTCGTACGACATCTTCACGAGGACGACGACCCGCAACCACTACCGGGTCGTGCAGGACCTGTTCAAGACGCTGTACGACAGGGGCTACGTGGTCGCCCGCACGCAGATGGGCGCGTTCTCGCCGAGCAGCGGCCGCACCCTGCCGGACCGCTACATCGAGGGCACCTGTCCGATCTGCGGGTTCGACGGCGCGCGCGGGGACCAGTGCGACAACTGCGGCAACCAGCTCGACCCGATCGACCTGATCAACCCGCGCTCGCGCATCAACGGCGAGGTGCCGGAGTTCCGGGAGACCGAGCACTTCTTCTTCGACCTGCCGGCCTTCGCGGAGCAGCTCCAGGAGTGGATCGGCAGCCAGGAGCACTGGCGGCCGAACGTGCGGCGGTACTCGCTCAACTACGCGAGCGAACTGAAGCCGCGGGCGATCACCCGCGACCTGGACTGGGGCGTGCCGATCCCGCTCCCCGGCTGGGAGGACCGGCCCGACAAGCGGATCTACGTGTGGTTCGACGCGGTGATCGGCTACCTCTCGGCGTCGATCGAGTGGGCCAGGAACCGCGGCACGCCCGAGGCGTGGCGCGAGTGGTGGCAGGACCCGACCGCCAGGGGCTACTACTTCATGGGCAAGGACAACATCACCTTCCACACGGTGATGTGGCCGGCGATCCTGCTCGGCGCCGGCGACCTGGCGCTTCCCTACGACGTGGTCTCCAGCGAGTTCCTGACCATGGAGGGCGGCAAGTTCTCGGTCAGCCGCGGCCGGGTGATCGAGGTGCGGGACGTGCTCTCCCGATACGACCCCGACGCGCTGCGCTTCTACCTGACGATCGCCGGGCCGGAGACGACGGACACCGATTTCACCTGGACGGAGTTCGTCCGCCGCAACAACGACGAGCTGGTGGGGACGTGGGGCAACCTGGTCCACCGGACGCTGGTCAACGCGCACCGCAACTTCGGCGCCGTGCCGGAGCCGGGCGAGATGACCGAGCGGGACCGGCGCCTGCTGGCGGACGTCGAGGCGGGCTTCGACACGGTGGGGGGCCTGCTGGGGACGGCGAGGTTCAAGGCGGCGATCACGGAGGTGCTGCGCCTGGCGGCCCTGGTCAACCAGTACCTCGGCGAGGAGCAGCCGTGGCAGCGCATCAAGGTGGACCGCGGGCGGGCCGCGACGACGCTCTACGTGGCCGTCCGCTGCGTGGACTGCCTGAAGACGCTGATCACGCCGTTCCTGCCCTTCTCCAGCCAGCGCCTGCACGAGCAGCTCGGCTACCAGGACGTGATCGCGCCCCAGCCCACCGTGCGCGAGTACGAGGAGGAGGGCGGCCAGCGGCACGCGGTGCTGGGCGACGCGTACGAGGCCACCTCGCGCTGGAAGCCGAGCGAGATCCCCCCCGGCCGCCCGCTGCCGGCCCCCACCGCGCTGTTCAAGAAGCTCGACGACAGCGTGGTCGAGGAGGAGCTGGACCGCATGCGCGAGCGCAGCGGCTCGGCCTAGCCGTGAGGCTCGTCGACACGCACGTTCACCTGGAGGAGGTCGAGGGCGAGCTGGACGACGTCCTGGCCGAGGCCCGGGACGCCGGGGTCACCGACGTGATCGCCATGGGTGTCGACGGCGCCACCAGCCGCCAGGTCGCGGAGTGGTCGGACACCAGGCCGGGCGTCTGGGCGGCGGTCGGCCACCACCCGCTCAACCAGGTCGGCCCCGACCTGGCCCTGCTCAGGACGCTGGCCGGCCGGCGCCGCGTGGTCGCCGTGGGGGAGGTCGGCCTCGACCACGCCGACGAGCACCGTGGGCCGCACGATGCCCAGGAGAAGTGGTTCCACGGCTGCTGCGCGCTCGCGCTGGAGCTGCACCTGCCCGTCTGCGTGCACACCCGTGAGTGCACCGAGGCCGTCTACGACGCGCTGCGCGCCCACCCGGGCCTCACCGGCGTCATGCACTACTGGGTCCTCGACTGGGAATGGGCTCGCCGGTTCCTCGACCTCGGCTTCCACGTCTCGTTCTCGGGCGTCGTCACGCGGAGCAGCCGCGCCGAGCTGCGCGACGTCGCTCGCAGGGTGCCGGCCGACCGGCTGCTGATCGAGACGGACGCGCCCTGGGGGACGCCGAGGGGCCGCGAGGGCCGCATGCGGCCGGCCTGGATGGTCGACACCGCACGGACCGTGGCCGAGGTGCGCGGCATCTCGCTCGAGGAGCTCGCCGAGCTGGAATGGGCCAACGTGAGGACGCTCTTCCCCCGGCTCACCGCGGAGTAAGGCCCCGCAAGAGCCTCGGCCAGCACTTCCTGGCCGACCCCGTGCTGCGCGAACGCGTCGTGGCCGCGGCCGGCATCGACCCGCACGACGAGGTGCTGGAGATCGGATCCGGCCCCGGCACCCTGACCGCCGACCTGGTGCGCCTCGCGCGGCGGGTCGTCGCCGTCGAGCTGGACGCCCGGCTCCTGCCCAGGCTCCGCGCGGCCGCGCCAGGCGCGGAGATCGTCCACCAGGACGTTCTACAGGTCGACCCGGCGGTGCTCTTTCCTGCGGGAGGAGAGATCGTGGTCGGCAACATCCCCTACTACCTGACCGGCGCTCTGGTGCCGCACCTGCTCGAGAGGGAGCCGCGGCCCCGGCGCCTCAGCCTGGTCGTCCAGCGGGAGGTGGCGCGCCGCTGGTGCGGGCTCGACGGCTGGAGCCTCGCCACCGTCGCGGTGCAGACGTTCAGCGAGCCGCGCATCGCCTTCGAGCTGCCGCCCGAGGCGTTCGAGCCGCCGCCGAGGGTGACGTCGGCGCTGGCCGTGCTGGAGGTCCGCCCTGCGCCGGCGGTGCACGTGCCGGACCTGGACTCCTTCTTCCGCTTCGCCGAGGCGGTGTTCCAGTTCCGCCGCAAGCAGCTCCGGCCGGCGCTGAGCAGGGTCGCCGGCCTGGGCGGCGACGAGGTCGCGGCGGTGCTGGGGCGCCTCGGCATCGACCCGTCTCGCCGGGCCGAGACACTCACCTTGCGGGAATGGGAGGCGATGTTCGTGGCATTCGGGAGCCTAAGCTGAGCGAGTCTATGGCGATGTCCCAGGGGCGGGCCCCGCGCCCAGGCGGCGGGCCCGGCCCCCTCGACACGGAGGCCGAGGAGTCGAGGGGCGGCGGCTTCCGATATCTCCTGTCCAACCGGGACTTCCGGCTGATCTGGTTCGCCCAGGTCGCGGCCCAGCTCGCCGACAAGTTCCTGATGTTCTCCTTGATCATCCTCGCCTACCGGCTGTCGCACGGAAGCACGCCGGTGGCCGTCACGCTGCTCGCCTACACGGTGCCCGCGGTGGCCATCGCGCCCCTGGCCGGCGTCTTCGCCGACCGGCACGACCGCAAGCTGATCATGATCGCCACCAACTTCGTGCGGGCGGCGCTGATCGCGCTCATCCCGGCCGCCAGCTTCGTGCCGGCGCTCAGAGGGGACTACCTGCACCTGCTGGTCGTGACCTTCGCCTTCTCGGCGATCGGTCAGCTCTTCAGCCCCGCCGAGGCAGCCGCCATCCCGAGCATCGTCAGCCGCAAGGCGCTGATCACCGCCAACTCCATGGTGCTGGCGACCATGGTGATCACCCTGGTGCTCGGCGGGGCGCTGGCGCCGATCGTGTCCCGCGTGGACATCTACGCGCCCTACTGGATGGCGGTGGTCCTGTTCGCCGTCGCCGGCGGGTTGATCTGGTTTGCCCGCATCCCCCGGCCGCAGGGCGCCGCCGACCCGGCTCGCGAGCGTCGCAGGCCGTTCGTCCATCTGCTGCTGGATCTGAAGGGCGGGGCGGATGCGCTGGGCCGTTCGCCCGGCCTGCTGCTGGCCTTCTACGAGCTGTCCCTGGCCGTGCTGGTGATGTTCATGATGTTCACCCTGGCCCCGGCCTACGTCAGCCAGGTGCTGGGCATCGAGGACCAGGACAGCTACGTGATCCTGGTGCCGGCAATGGCCGGCGCGCTGTTCAGCGCCGCGGTCCTCGGCCAGCTGGGCCGCCGGTTCCGGCCGGCGAGGCTGCTCATGGTGGCGCTCGTGGCGACCGGCCTGACGCTGGTGCTGCTGGCCATCGTGCCCGCCGCGCTCCGCCACGTGGAGGTGCTGCGCTCGTACACCCGCTGGGGCGGCGGCGCGTTCAGCCTGCTGCTCGGCCTGGAGTTCGGACTGCTGGTGATCCCCGCGCTCAGCTACCTGATGGAGCACACCTCCGACGCGCTGCGCGGCCGCATCTTCTCGCTGCTGTTCATGGTCGTCAACGGCGTGACGGCCGTGCCCGTCCTCCTGACCGCCGCCCTGTCCGACTGGCTGGGCATCGACCGCGTCATCGCCGGTCTCGGCGTCCTGCTGGCGGGCACGGGCCTGCTCATGGCTGGGTATGCGCGGCGCGTCTTCGAAGCAGGAGAACCGCCACGATGACCGCCAGGACCACGGCCAGCCCACCCAGGCCCAGGTAGCTGATCAGGCGCTGGACCAGGTCCCAGTTGGAGCCCAGCGTGAAGCCGATCGTGCCGATCACGATGGCCCACGCCATGCCGCCGATGGCGCTGAACAGCTGGAACGTCCAGAAGGGCATCCGCGACATGCCCGCCATCACCGACGCCCACGTGCGGAGGCCGATCACGAAGCGGGCGAACAGGATCGTCAGGCCGCCGTACCTGGCGAAGAACAGCTCGGAGCGGGCGAAGTGCGATGGACCGAGGCGGACGAGACGCCCCATCCGCTCCACGAACGGCCGGCCACCGAAGTAGCCGATGGCGTAGCCGAGGTTCGCGCCGGCGAGCGCGCCGGCCGCCGCAAGGGCGATCACGAAGCGGATGTCCAGGGGGCCGCGCGCGGCGTACGCGGCGACCGCCAGCAGCATCGCCTCGCCGGGGAAGGGGATGCCGGCGCTCTCGACGAGGATGCCGAGCCCGGCGGCGGGATAGCCGATGGCGTCTGCGATGGCACGGATGTCGAACTGCAAGTCGCCACATATCTTCGGGTGACGAGGCGCCGGGCCGCCCGGCGGGTCGGTCACGGGACCACCGTGCCTAGAATGAGTGGCTTCATGGCCGAGTACGACGCCGAGGTCTCGGACGACCCGCTCTACATCCTCCGCCACTCGACGGCGCACGTGCTCGCGTCAGCGGTCACCGAGCTGTTCCCTGGCGCGAGGTACGCCGGCGGCCCGCCGGTCGAGAACGGCTTCTACTACGACTTCGAGCTGGTCCGCCCGCTGAGCGAGGACGACCTCGAGCCGATCGAGAAGAAGATGGCCGAGATCGTCGCCAGGGGAGACCGCTTCGAGCGCGAGCTGCTCCCCCACGCGGAGGCGGTCCGCCGCTTCGAGGCGCTGGACCAGCCCTACAAGCTGTACTGGGTCAACCAGAAGGCCGACGCGGACGAGGCGGTCAGCTGCTATCGGACCGGCGACTTCCTGGACCTCTGCCGCGGCCCGCACGTCGCCTCGGCGGCCGACATCCCCGCCTTCAAGCTGATGCGCGTCGCCGGCGCGTACTGG
Source organism: Candidatus Dormiibacterota bacterium (assembly GCA_036500885.1). Lineage (GTDB taxonomy): Bacteria > Chloroflexota > Dormibacteria > Dormibacterales > Dormibacteraceae > CF-161. The sequence goes on along the minus strand of DASYBH010000337.1, from coordinate 9,911 downwards.
CTCGGTGACGAGCGCAACCAGCAGCTCAGCCGCGTCTATGGCACGGCGTGGTTCACGAAGGGGGAGCTGGAGGACTACCTCCAGGCGCTGGCCGAGGCCGAGAAGCGGGACCACAAGCGCCTGGGACGCGAGCTGAAGATCTTCGCGCTGGACGAGCGCGCCGGCCAGGGCAACGTGCTGTGGCTGCCCAACGGGGCGACGATCCGGCGTGAGCTGGAGCGCTGGATCGTGGACGAGGAGCTGGCGCGAGGCTACCAGCACGTCGTCACGCCGGTCGTCGGCAAGCTCGACCTGTACCGGCAGAGCGGGCACTGGGAGCGCTACCACGACTCCATGTACCCGACGATGCGGGCGGACAACGGCGAGGAGCTCGAGCTCCGGCCGATGAACTGCCCCCACCACATCCTCGTCTACGAGTCCGAGATGCGCAGCTACCGGGACCTGCCGCTGCGCATCGCGGAGATCGGCAACAACTACCGCTGGGAGAAGTCCGGCGAGCTGATGGGCATGATCAGGGTGCGTTCCTTCGCGCTCAACGACGCCCACATCTTCTGCACGCCAGAGCAGCTCCACGGCGAGATCGTCGCCGTGATCGAGCTCTGCCGGTACTTCATGGAGACGCTGGGCGTCAGCGACTACCGCTACCGCCTGTCGGTGCGCGACCCGGACAAGACCAAGTACGTGGGTACCGACGAGCAGTGGGCCAACGCCGAGGCCGCGCTGGTCGGAGGGCTGGAGGCGATCGGCGAGACGTACGAGCTGGGCGTCGGCGATGCCGCGTTCTACGGGCCGAAGATCGACTTCCAGGTGCGCGACGCGCACCGGCGCGAGTTCACCAACAACACCGTCCAGGTCGACTTCCAGCTGCCGGAGCGGTTCGGCCTGGAGTACGCGGCGGCGGACGGTTCCCGGCGGCGGCCGATCATGGTCCACCGGGGCGCGTTCGGGGCGATGGAGCGGATGATCGCGTACCTGATCGAGCACTACGCCGGCGCCTTCCCGACCTGGCTGGCTCCGGTGCAGGTGGCGGTGCTGCCGATCACCGACGCCCATGGCCCGTACGCCGCCGAGGTGGCGGCCTGCCTGCGCCGCGCCCGCGTCCGGGTGGAGGTCGACGACCGTCCGGAGCGCGTGGGCAAGAAGATCGCCGAGGCGCGCACGCGCAGGGTGCCGTACATGGCCGTCGTCGGCGGCCGGGAGGCGGAGGCCGCGACGGTGCAGGTGCGCAACCGCGCCGGCGAGCAGTCCACGGAGCCGCTGGCGGACTTCGCCCAGCGGGTGGCGCTGGAGATCGCCGAGCGCCGCCGCTGAAGCGGCGCCTAGAGCCCGCCGGGCACCCTGGCCACCACGCGGCCCTGGGCCGCGGCCACCGGCAGTATGGCGCCCGTGGCGACGTCCATCACCCTGGGGTGCTGGACGGATGCGTCCGAGACCAGCAGGTGGGTCGCGTCGATCCAGCCGTAGGCGGGGCTGGCGGCCGGCCCGAGGCTGACGACGGAGCCCTCCTCGACGTCCCAGAGCTGCAGCTGGCCGGCGAGGCAGCAGAACGCGACGTGGGCCCCGTCGGGCGCCTCGGCGGCGCTGACCACCGACGCCGGCGCGCCGCCCGGGGAGCGCGTCCGACCGGCGAAGTCCTGCACGGTCAGCGGGGAGGCGCCGGTCAGGCAGGCGCTGCCCGCGGGCGTCAGCGGGCCGGCCGGGTTGCAGGCCAGCGTCCCCAGCCGGCCGCCGGTGCTCGCGTCGACGAGCTCGTAGCCGCCGAACGTCCCGTACGGGTTGCCGGCCACGCTCTGGATCGGCGCCGAGCCCACGGCGAGCACCAGCTCGCCCGCGTGCCACCCGACCGGCCAGACGCGGTCGCCGGAGGACGGCGGCAGGTCGACGTGGTTGCCGCCGCCGCCGACGTCCTCCACGTAGAGGTGGGTCGTCGCCGGGCTCGACGAGGAGTCCACGGCCGCGACCGCGATGCGCCGGTCGTCGGGGCTGACGGCGAAGCCGGACTGCGAGTGGGCGCCGCCCGGCACGTGAGCGGCGCTGCCTCGCGAGCCGTCGCGGTCCAGGAAGCGCACCTCGGTGTCGCCGTCCAGGTAGTAGAGGCGGGAGTCCGAGGCGCTGAAGACGGGCATGGCGGCCGGGGCAGCGCCTGTCGCCGGCGGCGGCGTGGTCCGCAGCTGGGCGGTCACGGGACCGACGACGTGGCCGTCGCCGAACACCAGGCTGATCGCGTACGTGCTCGGCGAGGCGACCTGCACCAGCGCGGCCGCCGGCCCGGAGGAAGAGGCGGTGGCCGCGCTGGGACTCGGCGCAGCGACGGAGGCGCCGGCGCCCGGACCACGGTCGGGGGCGCCTCCGAACGGCCCGCAGGCGGCGGCCGCGAGGACGGCGGCGACGCAGACTAGACGCAACCCTTCCTCGAAGAGTAGCCGTCGAGCCCGCGCTTTGGTAAGATCCGCACTCGCAGAAGGGTTGCCTGGACCCTGGTCGGGGTGCCGTCCCGGCCGGCTGAGGGAACAGGTTCCACGCCCGGCACGTAGTCCGTGAGCGGATGGCCCGGCGCCGTCCGTTTTTTTGATGTTGACGAAGGAGCACAGGAACACTCTGAACACGTCCGAGGGAGTAGCCCATCCCGTTTAAGGAGCTTCGGATCAACGAACAGATCCGAGCCCATGAGGTTCGGCTGATCGATGATCAGCAAAACCAGCTGGGCGTTCTGGGCCTCGAAGCGGCCCAGCGGATCGCCAAGGAGAAGGGTCTCGACCTTGTCGAGGTGGCGCCGCAGGCCAGCCCGCCCGTCTGCCGGCTGCTGGATTACGGGCGCTACAAGTTCGAGACGATCAAGCGGGAGAAGGACCAGCGGCGGCGGCAGAACGTCATCAAGCTCAAGGAGATGAAGCTTCGGCCCAAGGTCGCGGATCATGACTTCCAGACCAAGTTTCGTGGCATGAGGCAGTTTCTGGAGCAGGGCGAGAAGGTCAAGGTGACGATCATGTTCCGCGGTCGTGAGATGGTCCATCAGGACATCGGCCGGCGGCTGCTCGAACGAGTGGCCGACGCGGCCAAGGATGTCGCCATCATCGAACGGCAGCCGATCATGGAGGGTCGGAACCTCTTCATGATCCTCGCCCCCCTGCACAAGCCTGCGCCGCAGCAGCCCGCGGCGGCGGCCCCGGCCCCGGCCCCGGCGCCGGCCGCAGCCGCCGCACCACCCCAGCGCTAGGAGGCTTCACAAAGTGCCTAAGCTCAAGACGCGCAAGGGCCTCAGCAAGAGGATCCGCGTGACGCGGACCGGGAAGCTGATGAGGAAGCACGCCTGGAAGAGCCATCTCCTGGAGCACAAGTCCGCCAAGCGAAAGCGTGACTTCCGCCAGGACCAGCTGGTCGCGCCTGCCGATGAGAAGCAGGTGCGGCGGGCACTGGGAGTCTAGTCGTGGCTCGAGTCAAGCGTGGCGTCGTCGCCCGTCGCAAGCACAAGTCCATCCTCGAGCGAGCCAAGGGCTTCCGCTTCTCTCGGAAGCTGCTCTTCCGGCCCGCCAACGAGGCGGTCCTGCACTCGCTGGCCTACGCGTACCGCGACCGGCGCCAGCGCAAGCGGGACTTCCGGCGGCTGTGGATCACGCGGATCAACGCGGCGGCGCGCCTGGGCGGACTGCCGTACAACCGGTTCATGTTCGGCCTTCGCCAGGCCGGTGTGGAGATCGACCGCAAAGTGCTCGCCGACCTGGCGGTGCGCGACAGCGGCTCCTTTACACGGCTGGTGGAGGTTGCCAAGAACCACCTCTGACCAGCCGCTAACCAGCACCGAGAACGAGCTCGTCCGCAGACTGCGGCGGCTGGGGCGACGGCGCGAGCCCGGTGAGGTGCTCCTCGAGGGGCCGCGCGTCGTCCGCGAGGCCGTGGCCTGCGGCGTCCACCTGGACGTGCTGGCCCTGCGTGAGGGCGCCGAGGTGGACGCGCCCGCCGATCGCGTGGTGACGCTGAGCGAGCGCGTCTTCGCGTCGATCAGCCAGACGGTCACCCCGCAGGGCGTGCTGGCGATCGCCAGGCGGGACGAGGCGCCTGTCGCGACCGCGCTCGCGGCGGCCCGCGCGGGTGGCTGGCCGCTCGTGGTGCTCGACGGGCTGCAGGACCCGGGCAACGTCGGCGCCGTGTGCCGCACCGCGGCGGCGGCCGGCGCTCCGGCGATCGTCGTGCTCGACGGCTGCGCCGATCCGCACGGTCCCAAGGCCGTGCGGGCGTCGGCGGGCGCCGTCCTGCGCCTGGTCGTGGCCCGCGGGACCTGGCCCGACCTGGCCGGCCTGCACGGCTGCGGCGCCGCCGTGACGGGCGGCGAGCCGTACGGTCGCGCCGATCTGGCCGGGGCGGCCCTGCTGGCGTTCGGCAGCGAGGCCCACGGCCTGCGTCGCGACGAACTACAGTTGGTCACCATTCCCATGGCACCGGGAGTGGACTCCCTGAACGTCGCCGCCGCCGCGGCGATCCTGCTATTCGAAGTTCGTCGGAGGTTGGCAACGTGAGCGCACCCGCAGCCATCGCTGAGCGGGCGCTGGCGGCGATCGCCGCCGCGCGGGACGAGGAGGAGGTCGAGCGCCTTCGCGTCGAGTTTCTCGGCGAGAAGTCGGCGTTCATGGCCATCCCGCGGACGTTCGCCAGGCTTCCGCAGGCGGAGCGCTCCGGGGCCGGCCGGGCCTTCAACGCCGCCAAGGTCGCCATCACCGAGGCGCTGGGCGCGCGCTCGGAGGCGCTGGCGCACGCACGCCTTTCGGACATCGCCGAGACCGAGGCGATCGACATCACGTTCCCCGGCATCCCGCCGGCGGTCGGCCGGCTGCACGTGCTGACGAGGGTCCAGCGCGAGATCGAGACGATCATGGAGAGCATGGGCTACCACGTGGAGCTGGGGCCCGAGGTCGAGACCGACTGGTACAACTTCGAGGCGCTCAACCTGGCTCGGGGCCACGCGGCGCGCGACATGCAGGACACGTTCTTCTTCAACGAGTCGGAGGACCTGCTGCTGCGAACGCACACGTCTCCGATGCAGATCCGGTCGATGGAGCGTCTGGGCCAGCCACCCATCTCCGTCATCATCCCCGGCCGCTGCTACCGGCGGGACGCCACGGACCCGTCTCACCTGGCCCAGTTCATGCAGGTCGAGGCGCTGGCCATCGACGAGGGGATCACGGTCGGCGACCTGAAGGGCACCATCCACTACTTCGCCCAGTCGATGTGGGGCGCGGACCGGCGCATCCGCATCCGGCCCAACTTCTTCCCGTACACGGAGCCGAGCTTCGAGTTCGACCTCAGCTGCGGCGTCTGCGGCGGCGGGGGTTGCCGGAGCTGTGGCGGCACCGGCTGGCTGGAGGTGGGCGGCTGCGGCATGGTGCACCCGAACGTCCTCCGCAACGGCGGCATCGACCCGGCGCGCTACACCGGGTTCGCGTGGGGCTTCGGCATCGAGCGAATCGCGATGCTGCGCCACGACGTCGACGACATACGCCTCTTCTACGAGAACGACATGCGGTTCCTGGAGCAGCTCGGATGAAGTTCAGCTACGAATGGCTCTGCGACCTGGCCGGCATCCGGGACGTCACGCCCGAGCAGGCCGCCGAGGTGCTGACGATGGCCGGGTGGGAGGTCGACGAGGTCGTGCCGGTCGATCTCTCGGGGCTGCTGGTCGGCCGCGTCGAGTCGCAGGAGCCGCATCCCAGCTCCAGGAAGCCGCTCTGGGTCCACCAGGTGGACCTGGGCGACCACGTCCGCCAGATCATCGCCGGCGCCGGCAACGCCCGCCCCGGCACGCTGGTCGCGGTCGCCCTGCCCGGGACCACCGTTCCCAACGGGACCACCGTGCGGGACGGCAGGATCGCCGGCCTCGACGCGCGGGGCATGCTGTGCTCCGAGGCCGAGCTGCTGATCAGTGACGGCCACGACGGCATCCTGGTCCTCGACGGGGGCCGGCCCGGCCAGCCGCTGGAGGAGGTGATCCCCAGCGACGCGATCCTGGAGGTGGAGGTCACGCCCAACCGGCCCGACTGCCTCGGGCACCTGGGCCTGGCCAGGGAGCTGGCCGCGGCGCTCGGCCGCAGCCTCGGCCGCGACTTCATGCCGCCGTTCACGGGTGGCGTCGAGCCCCCGGGCACCGACCTGGTGGAGGTGTCGATCGAGGCGCCGGACCTGTGCCGGCGCTACATCGGCGCGCCGATCACGGGCGTCACGGTCGGCCCCTCGCCGAGGTGGCTGCGCCGGCGCCTGTTCGCGACGGGTGTGCGGCCGATCAACAACGTGGTCGACGTGACCAACTACGTGGCGCTGGAGTATGGCCAGCCGCTGCACGCGTTCGACCTGCGGACGCTGCGCGACCGGCGCATCGTGGTCAGGCGCGCCAGGGCGGGCGAGCGCCTGCTCTGCCTCGACGGCGAGACCCGGTCGCTGACCCCGGACATGCTCGTGATCGCCGACGCCGAGCGGCCCGTGGCGATCGCCGGCGTCATCGGCGGCGTGGAGACGGCGGTCACCGAGGGGACGACGGACCTGCTGCTGGAGTCAGCCAACTTCGACGGGGTGAACGTCAGGGCGACCAGCCGGGCGCTGAAGGTGCGCACCGAGGCGTCCGCCCGCTTCGAGAAGGGCATCTCGCCCGAGCTGGCCCTGGCCGGCGCCCGGCGTGCGGCGATGCTGCTGGCGGAGATCGCGGGCGGCCGCGTGCACCTGGGCTGGGCCGACGTCTACCCGCGGCCGCAGGAGCCGGCGCGCGTCCGCTTCCGCCCGGCCCAGGTCGACGCGATCCTGGGCGCGCACGTGCCGCTCCAGGAGATGGAGGCGATCCTGAGGCGGCTCGACTTCCAGGTGCGCGTGGACGACGACGGCGAGTGGGACCTGCTCCCGCCGGTCTTTCGTCTGGACGTGGGCATCCCCGAGGACGTGGCCGAGGAGGTCGGCCGCATGTACGGGTACGACAAGGTGCCGGCGACGCTGCCCGGCTCCCGCCGGTCGTCGTGGCGGCCGGCCGCTCCCAGCCTGGAGCAGCGGCTCGATCCGCTGCGGCACGCGCTGACCGGCGCCGGCTTCACCGAGGTCGTGACGCCGGCGCTCACGTCGGGCGCCCTCCTCGACCGGCTCGAGCTGGGCGGTCGGGCGATGCGCGTCCTGAACCCCGTGTCCGACGACCAGGACACCCTGCGCACCTCGCTGATCCCGTCGCTGCTGCGGGTTGCCGCGCACAACCGCAACCAGGGGCGCAACGCGCTGGCCATCTTCGAGACCGGCCGCGTCTACCTCCGCAGGGCGGACGAGCCCCAGGGGCAGCCGGAGGAGCCGGCGCGGCTGGCGGCCGCGCGCACCGGCCTGAACGGGCCGGAGGCCGGGCGGCGGGCGTTCCTGGAGCTCAAGGGCGCGCTGGAGCGGGCGCTCGACGCGCTGGCGCCCGTGGGCGTCGAGTACGAGCGGGACCAGGCGACGCTGTTCCATCCGGGGCGCTGTGCTCGCGTCCTGGTCTGCGGCCGGGCGGTCGGCCACCTCGGCGAGCTGCACCCGACGGTCGTGGAGGCGTTCGACCTGGAGGGGCGGGCGGTCGCGCTGGAGCTGGACCTGGAGCCCATCCTGGCGTTCGACCTGCCGCGCCGGGCCCGGCCGGTGCCGCGCTTCCCCGCGGTCAACCGGGACCTGGGCGTGGTCGTGGCCGAGGACGTGCCGGCCGGTGAGCTGCTGCGCGCGATCGAGGAGGCCGGCGACGAGCTGCTCGAGTCCACGACCGCGTTCGACGAGTACCGGGGCAGCCAGGTCCCGGAGGGCCGCAAGAGCGTGGCGTTCTCGCTGACCTTCCGCAGCCGGGAGCGCACGCTGACCGACGCCGAGGTGGACACGAGCCTGGAGGCGATCCGGGCGGCCCTGCGCGAGCGCCACGAGGCGACGTTCCGGGCCTAAGGCTCGGGGGCGCTTTCAGCCGAGGAGCGCGCGGAACTCCTCGGCTGACATGGCGGCTTGCCGTAGCACGGAGGCCAGCGTGCCGACCGCGAGTTCGCGGTGCAACGGCACGATTGCTGTTCTGCGGAGTTCCGGGTGACGAAGTTTGCAGTGACTGCCCTTCGTGCTCACCCAAACGAATCCGGCACGCTGGAGGGCCTTCACGGCGTCGTCCCCCGAAACCCGGGGCAACGCCGGGCTCACGCCGGGATGTGCACCTCGACCGGCGCCACGATCGGTTCGTGGGTCATGGGCACGGGTTCGTCCTCGAAGTACAGTTCCAGTGCCTCGCGCAAGTTGTCCAGGGCTGATTCGATGGTCTCGCCCTGGCTTGCCACCTCGACTTCGAGGCACCGAGCGACGTACCAGCGATCCTCATGGGTCACGACAGCAGTCAGTCGCAGCGTTCCGGGCTGGCGCATCGTTCAACAGCGTACGCCACCCAACACCGGCAAATGCTCGACAAACACCGGCGAAGTAAGCTCTACACCCATGTCGACGGCTCTGTGGGAATGGCTGCGTGAGCGCGCGGTCGAGATCCACGTCGCGGACCACCTGTGCGAGCGCCTGCGCCGCGGCGACCGGCTGCGCGTCAAGCTCGGGCTCGATCCGACCGCGCCCGACATCCACGTCGGCCACCTCGTGGTCCTCGACACGCTGCGCGCCTTCCAGGACGCGGGCCACACCGTGGTCGTCATCATCGGCGACTACACCGCGCTGATCGGCGACCCCAGCGGTCGCTCCCAGACGCGGCCGATGCTCAGCCGCGAGCAGGTCGACGCCAACGCCAGGACCTACTTCGAGCAGCTCTACCGGGTGCTCGATCCCGACCGGACCGAGGTGCACGGCAACTCCGAGTGGCTGGCCGGGATGGCGGCTGCCGACATCCTCCGCCTGCTCGGCAAGCAGACGCTCCAGGCGGTGCTGCAGCGCGAGGACTTCGCCAAGCGCCTGCAGGCCGGCGATCCGGTCGGCGCCCACGAGATCCTCTACCCGTTCAACCAGGCGTACGACTCGGTCGCGGTCCACGCCGACGTCGAGATCGGCGGCACGGACCAGCTCTTCAACCTGCTCTTCGGGCGCGAGGTGCAGCGGGCGTACGGGCAGGAGCCGCAGGACGTCGCCGTGTTCCCGCTGCTCGAGGGCCCCGACGGCGTCCACAAGATGAGCAAGTCGCTGGGCAACTACATCGGCATCCTGGAGCCGCCGGAGGAGATCTACGGCAGGACGATGTCGATCCCGGACGCGCTCACCGAGAAATACCTGCGCCTGGTGTCCGGCCTCGTGCCGGCCGAGGTCGACGAGGCGCTGCGGCTCGGCCCGCGCGACGCCAAGGCGGCGCTCGCCAGGCGCCTGGTCCACCGCCTGCACGGCGAGGAGGCCGCCCGGAGGGCCGAGGAGGACTTCGACCGGCGCTTCCGCCAGCGTCAGCTGCCGGAGGAGGTCCCGGAGCGGGAGGTGGAGGGCCTGCCCCTTCCGATGCCCACGCTCCTCCACGAGGTGCTGGGCTGGGCCCCGACCCGCAAGAAGGCGTTCGAGCAGCTGCGCGCCGGGTCCGTGTATCTGAACGGAGCGGTCGCCGGCGACCAGCAGTCCGCCGGCGACGGCGACGTCGTCCAGGTCGGGCGAAAGCGGATCGTGCGGGTGAGAATGAGGGCATGACCCCGACGAAGCGGGTTAAAATCCCCGAAAACATGTTCGCAAATGAGTGGAGCTCATAGATGTCCGGGCATTCGAAGTGGGCCGGCATCAAGCACAAGAAGGCCGTCGTCGACGCCAAGCGTGGCCAGGCGTTCACCCGGGCCAGCCGCGAGCTCACCATCGCCGCCAAGGAAGGTGGCGGGAATACCGACGGCAACTTCCGCCTTCGCCTGGCGGTCCAGAAGGCGCGGGAGATCAACATGCCGGCGGACCGAATCCAGAACGCGATCAAGCGCGGGACGGGGGAGCTC
>DASYBH010000336.1:0-1842 GCA_036500885.1 Candidatus Dormiibacterota bacterium | reverse complement strand
GTCGCGGGCCAGGCGCGTGGGCCACGCCGGGACACTCGACCCGCTGGCGACCGGGGTGCTGCCGATCCTGTTCGAGAACGCGACGCGGCTCTCGGAGTTCGCGCTCAAGCTGCCCAAGACGTACGAGGCCGACGTCCACCTGGGCTTCCGCACGGCCACCGACGACGCGGAGGGCGAGCCCGAGCCGGTCGCCCCGGCTGACGGCGTCACGGAGGACGCCGTTCGGGTGGCGCTGAGCCGGTTCGTGGGCCGCATCGAGCAGGAGCCGCCGGCGTTCTCGGCCGTCAAGGTCGACGGCCAGCGGTCCTACAAGCGGGCCAGGCACGGGGACCTGACGCGGCCGGCCGCGCGTGTGGTGGAGATCCACTCGGCCGATCTGCTCGGGTTCCAGCCCGGCGAACGCCCGGTGGCTCGCATTCGTGTGACCTGCGGCAGCGGGACGTACCTGCGCTCCCTGGCGCGCGACCTGGGGGAGGCCCTGCACGTCGGCGGCTACCTGGGCCAGCTCACGCGCACCGCGTACGGCGGACTTCGGGTGGAGGACGCCGTGAAGCCGTCCGAGCTGGCCGACGCGGCCGCGGTGCTCGCGCACCTGCTGCCGGCTGAGGCGGTGCTGCCCGAGATGCAGCCGGTGCGGCTGACCGCGGAGCAGGAGGCGCAGGTCCGCCAGGGCCGGCCCGTGCGCGTGCTGCCGGAGCCGCGGCCGGGCCCACTGCGCGCCCACGACGATCGTGGCCACCTGATCGCCCTTGGCCACACCGACCCGCTGCGCCGGACCTTCGTCCCCGACAAGGTCCTGGGCTGACGGGCGTTGCGACGTCACTTCGGCCTTCCTGAGGCGCGCCTCGGCCCGACCGCGCTCGCCGTGGGCAGCTTCGACGGCGTGCACCTCGGTCACTGCGCGGTCCTGGGGCACCTGCTCGCCGTCGCTCGCGCCGGCGGCCTGACGCCGGTCTGGATCACGTTCGACCCGCACCCGCGCTGCGTGCTGGACCCGGCCAACTGTCCCCAGCAGATCACCACGCTGGAGGAGCGGCTCTCTCTCGGCGCGCCGCTGGGCGTCGAGCACGCCGTCGTGCTCGACTTCACCCGGACGCTGGCGGCGCTGACGGCCGAGGAGTTCATGGGCCGCCTGCTCGAGGCGATGGAGCTCCGCGTGCTCGTCGCCGGCTACGACTTCGCCCTCGGCCGCGCGCGGACCGGCGACGTGGCGTGGCTCCGCCAGCACGGGCTGCGACACGGCTACGTGGTGGAGGAGGTGCCGCCGTTCCGGCTCGACGGGGACGAGGTGCACAGCTCGGACGTGCGCCGGCTGCTGACCCTGGGCGAGGTGGAGGCCGCCAACCGGCTGCTCGGTCGCGAGTTCGCGCTCACCGGCCTGGTGGAGCCCGGTGACCGGATCGGCCGCGAGATCGGCTGGCCGACGGTGAACCTCGCGGTGCCACCTGGCAAGCTGGTGCCCGGCCACGGCATCTACGCCGGTTGGGCGCGCGTGGCGGGCGGCGAGCACCAGGCGGCGATCAGCGTGGGGTACCGGCCGACGTTCGACAAGACCGACCTTCGGGTGGAGGCCTACCTCCTGGACTTCGAGGGCGACCTGTACCAGCAGCGCCTGGAGCTCCGCTTCGTCGCCCGGCTGCGCGACGAGATCAAGTACCCGGACGCGAAGTCGCTCAGCGAGCAGATCGCCAGGGACGTGCAGCACACGCGCGACGTCCTGAACCGGTCCCGCGCCTGAGGGTCCTGGGTCGGCCGCTTCCCCGCAGTACAGTTCGTCTGGCTTGACGCGCGTGCTGGTCATCGGAGGAGGGATCGCGGGCTGCATGGCGGCGCTGGCCGCGG
>DASYBH010000335.1:0-13139 GCA_036500885.1 Candidatus Dormiibacterota bacterium | reverse complement strand
TCTCCAGAGGTCGCGCCGCGGGCCTGTGACCACAACCCCTTCCCCTCGGAGGAAAGAGGAGGGGTGTTCGCCGTCAGCCGTCGGCGGGTTCCGGCGTGATGGTCGACCCGAGCGCGAATCGGTGCCCGGGCTGCCAGCGGTTCTCGTCGGCCTCCACCATCAGCCAGGCCTCGGTCGCCTCCGCCTCGATCGGGAGGCCCTTCGTCACCACGGCCTCGATCTGATCCAGCAGGGCGTGGTCCTCGACCTGGGACACGGTGAGGTGGGGCACGACGTGCTGGAACACGCCGCCGTAGGGCGGGTGATCGGGATAGAGCCGCCAGATCCGCGCTGTCACGTTCTGGAAGAACTTCTCGGGCTCGGGCGCCAGGTAGAGCACGCCGCGTGAGAACCGGCGGGCGGCTGTCAGGCGGAATCGCGTGGCGGGGACGGTGGCGAAGAAGCTTCGCAACCGCTCCAGGTCCGCCGGTGTGATCTCCTCGGGTGGGAGGAACGGGTAGAGCAGTGTCACGTGGGCTGGGACCCCCGTTCGCGCCGAGTCATCGTACTGCTCCCGCCAGGGACCCACCAGCCACTCGGCCTGGGGTACCGGCACGATCAGCGCGCTCGCGCGCGGCGGGATCACGCTCGCTTCACGATCTCACCGCCCTTCACCACCAGACGCACGTTCTCGGCCCTGGCCACCAACTCCAGATCCTCCAGCGGGTTGCCCGGCACGCCTATCACGTCGCCGTACGCACCAGCCTCAAGCGTACCGACCTGCCCTCGCCACCCCACGACCTCGGCCGCGACGGTGGTCGCGGCGCGCAGGCAGTCAGCGGTGCTCATCCCCAGTTCGTGCAGGAGCAGGAACTCCTCGCCATTCGAGCCGTGCGGGCCGACGCCCGTGTCGGTGCCGAACGCGATCCGGACGCCCGACTCTATCGCCAGCCTGACGCTGGCCTTGTGGTCCTCGAACACGGCCCGACCCTTCTCGGCGGCCCAGCTGGGCATTCGCCCCTGGTCGGCGTGCCGGATCACCCACTGCGGGGCCACCAGCGTGGGCACGAGCGCGCGCCCGCCGTCGAGCATCATCTCGATCGCGTCGCCGTCGAGCCAGATGCCGTGCTCGATCGTTGCGACGCCCGCACGCAGGGCGTTCTTGATGCCGGCGTTGGCCTGGGCGTGGGCCATGACGCTGCGGCCCTGCGCGGCGGCCTCCTCGACCGCGGCCCGGATCTCGTCCAGCGTCAGCGTGGCGTGGTGGGGCAGGTCGTTGGGCGAGAGCACGCCGCCCGAGGTGCACAGCTTGATCCAGTCGGCGCCGGCGCGGATCGTCTCCCGCACGCGCTTGCGCATCGGCTCGACACCGTCGACCACCGAATCGGGGACGTCGCCGAGACCCCGGGTCAGCGTGACGCCGCAGGCGAAGTGGTGGTCGGTGTGGCCGCCGGTCTGGCTGAGGGCGGTCACCGCCAGCTTCAGCCGCGGGCCCGGGAAGTAGCCGCGCTCGATCGCCATCCGGACGCCGGCCGGCGTGCCGCCGGCGTCCCGGACCGCGGTGAAGCCGGCGTCCAGCGTCGCCCGGGTCGCGGGCACGGTGTTGAGCGGCCAGAGGCTGGGCGGGGTCGCGAGCTGCTCGGCCAGGTCCCGGCCGTTGCCGCGGGACACCAGGTGGACGTGGGCGTCGACCAGGCCGGGGAGCAGCGTCAGACCCTCGGCGTCCACGCGGACGGCATCCGCGGGGACGGCGACCCGGTCGCGACCTCCGCTGGCGATCACCCGGCCGTCCTCGATCACGACGACCGCGGCGCGGGTGAGCTCCTCAGTCGCGGGGTCCAGCAGCGCGTCGCCGAAGATCGCGGTGACAGCCACTCATCCCACCTCCTTGACGACGTCGCCGCCCTTCACCACCAGGCGCACGTGCTCCGGTCGGGCCAGCAGGTCCAGGTCCGCCACGGGGTCGCCGGCGACCCCTACCAGGTCGCCGAACGCGCCCTCGGTCAGGGTTCCCACCCTGCCCTCCATGCCGAGCACCCGCGCCGCCACGGTGGTGGCGCTGCGGATGCAGTCGATGGGCGTCATGCCCAGGTCGCGAAGCAGCAGCAGCTCCTCGCCGTTGGAGCCGTGCGGGCCCACGCCCGAGTCCGTGCCGAAGGCGACGGTGACGCCGGCCTCCACGGCCCGCCGGATGCTGACGCGGTGGTCCTCCGCCACCACGGCGCTCTTCTCCGCGGCGTACGCCGGCATGCGACCGACCTCGGCATGGCGGACCACCCACCGGGGCGCGACCAGCGTCGGCACCAGCGCCCGCCCGTCCCCCAGGAGCAGGTCCAGCGCCTCGTCGTCGAGCCAGATGCCGTGCTCGATCGTGGCGACGCCCGCGCGCAGGGCGTTCTTGACTCCGGCGTTGGCCTGGGCGTGGGCCATGACCCGGCGCCCCTGCGTTGCCGCCTCGTTGACCGCCGCCTCGATCTCCGACGGGGTGAACGTGGCGTGTTGGGGCGCGTCACCGGGCGAGAGCACGCCGCCGGAGGTGCAGAGCTTGACCCAGTCGGCTCCGGCGCGAATCACCTCGCGCACCCGCTGCCGCATCGACTCGACGCCGTCGACCACGCTGTCGGGCAGGTCGGAGGCCGGGTTCCAGGCCAGGTCGGCTCCGCACGGGAAGTGCTGGTCGTTGTGGCCGCCGGTCTGGCTCAGGATCTGGATGGCGAGCATCATGCGGGGGCCGGGGAAGTAGCCGCGCTCGACCGCCATGCGCACCGCGGCCGGCGTGCCTCCCGCATCGCGGACCGTCGTGAATCCCGCATCCAGGGTGTTCCGGCAGGCGACGACGGCGTTCAGGACCGTCAGGCTGGCCGGCGAGGCGAGCACCTCGCCCAGGTCGATGCCGGTGCCCACGAAGCAGAGGTGGACGTGGCAGTCGATGAGCCCGGGGAGCACGGTCAGGCCTCCGGCGTCCACGCACGTGGCGCCGGCCGGGACGTGGACCTGGTTGCGCGGTCCGGCGGCCGTCACCCGGCCGCCGTCGTCGATGAGGACCGTGGCCGGGCGCGCCGCCTCCGCGGTCTCGGGATCGTAGAGGGCGTCGGCGAACACGGCAGTCGGCATGGAACTCGTATCGTAGCGCCGCCCGGTTCGCGGGAAGGCCGGGGGCCGGGCAGCCCAGGGAGCGGCGGCTGTCAGGAGCGGCGGACGGCGAGGCGAGGCTGCGGCGGCTGGTGGCCCAGGATCTGCCGGCGCTCTGCGCTTTGTCCGTCTTTTGTCCGCCTCGCCAAGGCAGACTCCGCTGCATGTCATCTTCCCGCGTCACCGGCGATCAGCGAGACGTCTGATGTCGCCGCGTGCACTGCTGCAACGTTTGGCTCGCGGCCAGTTGCGGAACGTTCGTTGCGATGAGCTCGAGCGGCTGATTCTGGCGCTCGGGTTCCGCCTCGATCGCGTGCGTGGCAGCCATCATATCTACCGGCATCCGGCTCTCCGGGAGCGGATCAATCTGCAGCCACAGGGCGGACAGGCGAAGCCGTATCAACTCCGACAGGTCGTCGAGGTGATCGAGCGGTACGATTTTGCGACTGGAGGACGACCAGTGAGGGACTACCATATCAACCTCTTTTGGAGCGAAGAGGACCGCAGCTGGGTGGCCGACATCCCGGACCTTCGATACTGCTCGGCTTTCGGCAAGACGCCGGGCGAGGCGCTCGCGGAGGTCCTCCAGGCCAAAGAGGCATGGCTCGAGTCGGCTCGACAGCACGGCGACGCCATTCCGGAGCCTCGGTACCGACCCGCGATCTACGCCGCCCGTTAGCGGCGTTCCGCCCGGCGGCTACCAGTCCCTGAACCGCTCGTGGAACGCGCTCAGCGTCGCCTGAGCGGGGCTGCGGTCGTACACGGCGAAGACCACCTCGTCGAAGGCGCCGCGGAAGCGATCGGTCCGCAGCCACCCGGCGAACACCTCGGCCACGTGGTGCGGGTCGTTGCGGAACACGCCGCAGCCCCACGCGCCGAGCACCAGGCAGCGGTCGCCCCGGTCGGCGGCCACCGCCAGCACCTTGCCGGCCCGCCTGGCGAGGGTGGCCCGCACGGCGTCGCGGGCGTTCGGGTCGCGGCGCAGCGCCTCGCCGGCGTTCGGCGCCGGGGCGGTGATGACGGATACCGCGAAGGGCTCGTCCAGCAGCGCCATTCGCTCGTCGCGGAAGAACGGCACGGACGGCGAGTAGATGACGTGGTCGGTGTAGAGCGCCGACCCCTCGGCGCGGTTGGCGTCATAGTACTCTGGCTGGGCGCGCAGGCACGCATACAGCGCCGAGGAGCGCGCGAGGTCCTCCTCCTGGGCCCTGGCGCCCCTCAGGAAGCCACCGCCGGGATGCATGGCCGAGGCGAAGTTGAGCGCGACCACGCACCGCCGGCCCTCCGTCTCCACCAGGCGGCGGCCGGCCTCCGCCGTCGTCTCAGCCGTGACCTCGACCCGCGGCGTCCCGGTGTCAGCAGCGCCGTCGGGCGACGCCGCCAGCAGCGCGTCGAGCTCCGCCGGCCGGTAGAGCTGGGTTCCCCGCACCGCGGCCGCGATCTGCGGGCGCAGGCTCACGACATGGCCGCGAGGCGCCGGGTAGTCTCCGCGCTCGATCGCGGCCACGGTCTCCCGAGCCACGTCGGCCAGGGACGCCACCGTCAGCCCGCCTTAAGTTGACTCCCTCACACAGCCCCCTCGGGCCGCGGCCTTGGCTATCGCCTGCTCCACCACAACACGAACCATACGCTTGCGCCAGAAATGGGCCAGATCGGCGTTGTCCAGCGGCTTGGCTGGTTTGGCGGCCAGCTCCGCCGCCGCCGTCACCACCTCCGGCGTCAGCTCCCTGCCGGCCAGGAAGGCGTCAGCCGCCGTCGCCTCCACCGGGTGCGAGCCCACGCCGGACAGCACGATCCTGGCCGACTCCACCGTGCCGCCGGACAGTCGCAGCGCCACCCCGGCGCCCGCGATCGGGAAGTCGATCGAGCCCCGCCGGCGCAGCTTGACGTACGCGGTGTGGGTCCCTGCGGCGGGGGGCAGCCGGAGGGCGGTCACGACCTCGTACGGGCGCTTCGCCAGGTAGTCGATGCCGTCGTCGCGGTAGAGCGCGGCCACGGGCAGCTCGCGCTCACCGTCGGGGCCGGCCAGGACGACGGTCGCGCCCAGGGCGATGGCGAGCGGGGCCGTGTCGGAGGACGACACCGCCCAGCAGCGGGGACTGCTCGGGGCCACCAGGCAGATGTCTCCGTCCTTCTTCATGCAGAAGCCGATCGACCGTCGCCACTCGTAGGTCATGTCGTAGTAGTTGCACCGCGTGTCGACGCAGAGGTTGCCGCCGATGGTGCCCACGTTGCGGAGCGGGGGGGAGGAGACGAGGTTCGCCGCCTCCGCGTAGCCCGGGAGGGCGGCGCCCAGCGCCGGTTCGGTGGCCGCCTCGCGCAGCGTCACCAGCGCCCCGAGCTCGAAGCCACCGGCCGCGTCGCCGCGCACGGTGCGCAGCAGGTCCAGGTGGCTGAGACCGACCAGCGTGTCGGGGTCCATCTGTCGCCGCTTGAGCTTGGGCAACAGGTCCGTGCCGCCGGCCACCAGCGCGCTTCGCGGACCCAGCTCGGCCGCCATCGCCGCCGCCTCGCGCGGGCTCGCCGGCCGCAGGTAGCGCAGGCGCGGCAGCCTAAGCACCGCGGAACGCCTCCTCCAGCTCGTCGCCCACCCGCAGGTCGCGCGGGTCGGGCGGTTCGACCTGGATGCGCTCCCCGAAGTCGAACGCCGGGAACGCCCGCGGCCCGTACCGGGGCGCTCCGCCGCGGGTTCGCGCCTCGAGCGCGCGCAGGACCTTCTCCGGCGTGACCGGCACCTCGTCCACCCACACACCCAGCGCGTCGTGCACGGCGGCGACCAGCGCCGGCATCACCGGCAGCAGCGGTCCCTGGCCGGCCTCCTTCGCGCCGTACGGCCCCTCCGGGTCCACCGTCTCGACGATGAACGTCTCGATCTCCGGCATGTCCAGGAAGGTGGGCGACTTGTACTCCAGCATGGTGGGCCACCGGTGTCGCCCGTTGCGGTAGGCCTGCTCCTCCATCAGCGCCTCGCCCAGCGCCATGTAGACGCTGCCCTCGACCTGGCCGACCACCAGCAGCGGGTTGATCGCCCGGCCGACGTCGTGCGCGATCCAGACCCTGCGCACGTCGATCAGGCCGGTGCGCGCATCGGCGTCCAGATCGATGACGCACGCGCTGTAGCTGTAGGCGGGGCTCGGTCCCACGCCGCTGCCCTTGAACGGCCCGCCGATCCGGGGTGGGCGGTAGGACCCGCTCGTGGAGAGCGCACCGAACCTCGTCGTGCCCAGCACGCACGCCTCCTCGAAGGTGAGGTCCCCGATACGCCCGCCGCCGACCTCGATCTCGGAGAGGTCGCCGTGGACGCCCATCTTCTCCGCCACCGCCTCGACCAGCAGGTCGCGCATCCGGCGCGCCGCCTGCAGCGCGGCGTTCCCGGCCATGAATGTCACGCGCGACGAGTAGCTGCCCAGGTCCACCGGTGTCGTGTCGGTGTCGGCGGTGACCAGCCGCACCTCGCGCGGCTCGATTCCCAGCTCCTCCGCCACGACGGTGGCCAGGACGTGGTCCGACCCCTGTCCGATCTCCATCGCCCCGCAGTACGCGGTGACGCCCGTGCGGTCCACCTTGAGCTGGACCTCGGAGTGGGCCATCTCGTTCCAGTAGATCGCGGTGCCCGCGCCCGACATGTACGACGAGATCGCGAACCCCATGCCGCGGCCGGGTCGCCGCTCCCGGCGACGGTAGTCAGACGCGGTCAGCACCCTGTCCGCGCACTCCTCCAGCCCGCACGAGGTGATGCGCAGCCAGTTCACGGCCCGGGTGAACGGCCTGACGAAGTTGCGCCGCTTCATCTCGACCGGGTCCAGTCCGAGCTCCTCCGCGATCTTGTCCAGGTGCAGCTCGATCCCGAACCGCCCCTGCGGCGTGCCGTGCCCGCGCTTGGGCCCGCACGGCGCCTTGTTGGTGAAGACGCGGACGCTCTCGAAGCGGTACGCGGGGATGTCGTAGGTGGTCGTCTGCAGCGTGCCCGTGTAGAAGACGCTGGCCGGCCCGTAGGACCCGTAGGCGCCCCCGTCGAGCGCGCTCCGATAGTGCATGGCCGTGATCCGGCCGTCGCGCGTCACGCCCGTCCGGATCCACATCAGCACGGGGTGGCGGCCGCGGTGGGTGTAGAAGACCTCCTCGCGCGTCAGCGTGCACTTGACGGGACGGCCGGTCACCATCGCGAGCTTCGACACCACGATCTCGTGGGCGAAGGGGTCGGTCTTGCCGCCGAAGCCTCCGCCGTGGGCGGCCCCGATCACGCGGATGCGGTTCAGGGGCAGCTCCAGCACCCTGGCCAGAGCGCGGTGCACGTAGTGCACGACCTGGGTCGACGACCAGAGCGTCAGGCGGCCGTCCACGAAGGTTGCGACCGCGCTGTGCTGCTCCATCGGCAGGTGCGTGCTGCCCTGGTAGAAGAAGACGTCCTCGCGGATGTGGTCCGCCCTGGCGAACCCGGCATCGACGTCGCCGAAGTCGTAGGCGAGCTGCCGGTGCACGTTGAACGGCCGCCGCGTGTGGGCGCGGTCGTGGATCGGTTCGTCCTTCGGCTCGCGGAGCCCGTCCTCGATCGACGTCACCGCCTCCAGCACCTCGTATTCGACCCGGATCGCGTCGAGCGCGGCGGCGGCCGTCTCCTCGTCCACCGCCGCCACCGCGGCGACCGGGTCGCCCACGTAGCGGACCTTCTCGAACTCCAGCGCCCGCTCGTCCTGCGACACCGGCATGATGCCGAACCGGACCGGCAGGTCCTGACCGGTCAGCACGGCGCTGACGCCGGGGATCCGGCGCGCCGCGCTGGCGTCCACGCTGAGGATGCGGGCGTGGGGATGGGGGCTGCGGAGGATGCGGCAGTGCAGCATCCGGGGCAGGACGATGTCGTCGGCGTACACCGCGACGCCGGTCACCTTGGTCGCGGCGTCCACCCGGGGGAGCGGCTGCCCGACGACGTCCAGCCGGCCGGCGGGCCTGCTCACCTGGCCGTCCTCCGGGCGGCCAGCTCCACGGCCTCCACGATCTTGGCGTAGCCGGTGCAGCGGCAGAGGTTGCCGGCGAGGGCCTCACGGATCTCGTCCCGGCCAGGTCGCGGGCGCTCCTGCAGCAGGGCGCTCGCGGCGAGCAGCATGCCGGGCGTGCAGTAGCCGCACTGCGCGGCGCCCAGCTCCGCGAACGCCTGCTGCAGCGGGTGGAGCTCGGCGGTGCTGCCCAGACCCTCGACGGTCGTGATCTTCCGGCCCTCCAGCTGCACGGGCAGGAGCAGGCAGCTGAGCTCGGGCCGGCCGTCCACCAGGACCGTGCAGGTGCCGCACTCGCCCAGCTCGCAGCCGTGCTTGGTGCCCGTGAGGCCGAGGTCCTCGCGCAGCACCTCCAGCAGGGTCGCGTGGACGGCCACGAGGACGTGATGGTCCTCGCCGTTGACCTCCAGGGAGAGGACCTCGCGCTGCACCGGACGGTCGAGTTCGTTCAGCATGATGAACCTCCTCTGAGCATAGTCGTGCCTTCTGGTGAAGGTCAAACGCGTTCAGGATCCCGAACATAGATCATCGGCCGCGCCCGGCGCTGACGACGCGTCGTTCATAATGCTGAACACATGGTCCCCGCCGTCGACCGTTCGTTCCGCATCCTCGATCTGCTGAGCCGGAGTCCGGTGCCGCTGGGCACCTCCGAGGTCGCGCGGCGGCTGCGCATGGCGAAGAGCACCGTCCACGGGCTGCTGCGCAGTCTCGAGGCCGTGGGCGCCGTCGAGGAGGTGCATCGCAGGTTCCGGCTCGGCCCGGCGGTGGACCGCCTCGCCGCCACCGGCGACCTGCGCCGCCGCTGGCGGCCCGTCCTCGTGCGCCTGGCCCGGGAGACCGGGGAGACCGCGTTCCTCGGTCAGGCTCGCGGCGGCCGGGTGGCCATCGTGGACGAGGTGCTCGGCGAGGGCGCACCGGTGATCTCGGGCCCGGCTGGCAGCTACATCCCCGCCAGCGCCGGAGCGGTCGGTCGGGTCCTGGGCGGGGCGCGGGTGGCGATCGATCACGGTGAGTACCTTGAGGGGGTGAACGCCGTCGCTGCCGCGGTGCCCGGCGGTCTGGTCTGGGTGGCCGGCTTCGCCTCGCGCCTGACGCCGGGCCGCCTGGAGGAGGTCGCGGCGCTGCTGGACCAGCTGTGCGCGTAGAGAAGCTGCGGGACCTGATCGCGCGGCTCCACGCCCTGCCGCGCCGCAGGCTGACGCTGCTGGTCGGCGTCGACGGGCCCGCCGGCTCGGGCAAGACCACGTTCACGCGCGCGCTCGTGGCACTCGACCCGGGCCTGGACATCATCCAGATGGACGACTTCGAGCTGCCCGTCGCCGACCGTGAGGAGGTGGCCGACCGCGTGGCGGCGCACCTCGACTGGCGGCGGCTGCGCAGCAACGTCCTGCTGCCTCTCAGTCGCGACCAGCCGGCCAGGTACCAGCGCTACGACCGCACGACGGATGCGATGGCCGAGTGGCGCATGGTGCCGGTGGGCGGCATCCTCATCGTGGAGGGCCGCTACGCCTGCATGAAGGCGCTGACCACCTTCTACGACTTCCGGATCTGGGTGGACTCGTCTCGCGAGGTGCGGGCCGGCCGGCTGGACCGCGGCAACGGCTCCGTGCCCGTGACGCAGCTGGGGTGGCGGGCGGCGGAGGAGGCGTACCTGGCCAGCCAGGACCCCGCGGGAGCGGCCCACCTTCGCGTCGACGGCTCCGGCGCGGTCCCCCACGACCCCGCTCGCGAGTACGTCCGCCAGCGCTGACGATGCAAGGGGGGGCGGGCCCCCCCTTCCGGAACCCCCCCTCTTGTCCGGGACGTTTGGAGCGCCTCCGGCGCAGCCCTTCGGGTCTGGAGTCGACGTTTCGTGATCTTGGGGAGACGCACTCGGACACTTGGGCAAAGCCCTCGCTTCCGGCCACCCTGGGACTCTGTCGGAGTTCCGGGACTCTGAACCAGGCTGAGAGGCGGAGCTCGGGTGGGGATCGAGCGGTAGACGGACGACGGGGTGGAGCATGAACCCATCCTCCCGCTGGCCGGCCGAGGATCCAAATTCTGGCGGCGAAATTTACAGGGTGCCGGCCGCGCGGGCCTCGCAGCGGGCGATCGCCGCCTCCAGCAGCGGCCGCGCGACGGGGTCGGTGGCCAGCGGCAGGCCCGGGCTCAGCAGCTCGCGCCGCGTTCGCCACGCATAGCGGGCGCAGAAGCCCGGGTCGTACTGCAGCAGTGCGTCCCTGAGGTTGGAGAGCCGGTCGCAGGCCTTGAGCACCGTTGCGTCGCGGTCCAGCCAGAGCGGCGCCGTGGGGTCCTCGCGGCCCCGGCTGCGCGCGGGCCCGGTGGGGTTGGTGAGCAGCTCGACCAGGCGTGCCGTCCTCGGCGTGAACGAGCTCAGGTCGGTGGCGTCGGTGTCCTCGAGCACGTCGTGGAGCAGGGCGGCCGCGAGGACCTCGCCGTCGGTCACCCCGAAGAGCTCGTGCGCGAGGTCCGCGACGGTCACCGGGTGCTCGATGTACGGGACGCCGTGGCGGCGCCGCTGGCCATCGTGCGCGGCTCGCGCGAACCGGAACGCGCGCTGCACCATGGCCGCGTCCGCGGGGGCCAGAACGGCAGTGAGCTCATCGATGCGCTGCTGCGTGTCCACCGGGACTTCTATGATCTCCAACTGTCGTGCTGCGTTGGTTGACTGCAGGTGAATCGCACGGTCCTCAGCTGACCGTGGTGATCGAGGGGCTGCCCGCCGGCCTGGAGCTGACGGCCGAGCACCTCCGGCGTGACCTGCGCCGGAGGCAGGGCGGCCACGGCCGCGGTGGGCGCCAGCAGATCGAGGTGGACGAGGCTCGCATCGTGGGCGGCGTCCGGGGCGGGCTGACGCTCGGTAGCCCTGTGGCGCTCGTGCTCGAGAATCGCGACCACGCGAACTGGACCGAGCAGATGACGCCGGCGACCGAGGGCTTCGCCCCCCGGCCGGTGACCCGGCTGCGCCCGGGCCACGCCGACCTGGCCGGCGTCCTCAAGTACGGGCACGAGGACGTGCGCAACGTGCTGGAGCGCTCCAGCGCCCGCGAGACGGCCGCCAGGGTGGCGGCCGGCGGCGTCGCCCGCCAGCTGCTGGCGCGGCTCGGCGCGCGAGTGTTCAGCTTCACCCAGTCGGTCGGATCGGTCGACGTCGGATACGCCGGCGTGGACCCGCAACAGGTCACGGACGAGGAGATCGAGTCCTCGCCGGTGCGCTGCCCGAGTGCCGAGGCGAGCGAGCGGATGGTCGCCGAGATCGACGCGGCGGGCGACAGGGGGGACACGCTGGGCGGCACGTTCCGCGTGGTCGCGACCGGCCTGCCGCCCGGCCTGGGCAGCTACGTGCACTGGGACCGCAAGCTCGACGCTCGACTGGCGATGGCGATCCTGAGCATCAACGCGGTCAAGGGTGTCGAGTTCGGCGCGGGATTCGAGGGAGCCGCCCACCCCGGCTCGGCGTTCCACGACGAGATCGACTTCAGCGAGGGGCGTTTCCGCCACCTCAGCAACCGCGCCGGCGGCCTGACCGGCGGCGTGACGAACGGCGAGCCCCTGGACCTGCGCGCCGCGCTCAAGCCGATCTCGACGATGAAGAAGCCCATGCGGTCGGTCGACCTGGTCAGCAGGGAGCGGGTCGACGCCCACTACGAGCGCAGCGACGTGTGTGTCGTGCCGGCCGCGGGGGTGATCGGCGAGGCGATGGTCGCCCTGACGCTGGCCGACGCATTCCTGGAGAAGTTCGGTGGCGACTCCGTCGCCGAGACGGAGCGCAACCTTCGGGGGTACCTGGCGTCGATCGGTCTCTGAGAGCGCTGCTCCTCCTGCCACTGGTGCTGGCCGGCACGGCGTGTGCCGGCGCCGGCGCCGCATCGGCCCAGTCGTACGGGACGGCGCCGCCGTCCGTGAAGGGGCCGGCCTGCCGTCCGCCCGAGCTGAGGGCGCTCTTCCGCGGCTTCAGGGCATCCGGCGGTGCGCTGATCGCGGCGGTGGTCGTCACCAACAGCGGCTCGCAACCGTGCTGGCTCTCCGGCACGCCCCAGAGCGTCACGCTGCTCGACGAGTCCGGCGCCACGGTGACCGTCAGGAGCCGTCCCCTCGCCGTGCCGGCCGGCGCCGGTCCCGTCGAGCTGGTGCCGGGCGCGTCGCTGCCGGCGTTCGGAGCGCCCCCGACGCGCGGCTCCGCGTGGTTCCTGGTCACCTGGAGCAACTGGTGCGCCAGCGCGAGTCCCAGCGTCCAGTCGCTGCTGGTCGTGCTGCCCGCGGGCGGCTCGGTGGCCGCCCCGGTGGACACGGCTGTGCCCGGCTGGGCGCAGGGGCCGGCGGCGCCGCGCTGCGACGACCCGCGCTCCGGTTCGACGGTCAGCATCAGCCGGTTCCAGGCCCCGGGCACCGCGTAGGCGTCTCGTGAGCAAGGTCATGAGCATGGCCGAGGCGATCGGGCGCTTTCTGCCGGACGGCGCCACGGTGGCGATGGGCACGGCGCTGGAGCCCGCGATCCCCTTCGCGGCCGGCCACGAGATCATCCGCCAGCGCCGGCGCGACCTGACGCTGGTCGGCCCGATCTCCGACTCGCTCTTCGACCAGCTGATCGGCGCCGGCTGCGCCGGCAGGGTCTGCGCCGCGTGGGTGGGCAACGTCTCCGAGGGCCTGGCGCACTGCTACCGGCGAGCCACCGAGAGCGGCGAGCCACGGGCACTCGAGGTGCGCGACCACTCCAACTTCTCGATCTCGCTGGCTATGTGGGCCGCGGCCTGGGGCTCGCCATACGTGCCGACGCGCACGCTCCTGGGCAGCGACATCGTCACCACCAACCCCGACCTCGTTGCCGCCGACGGCGCGGTGCTGGTCCGCCCGGTCCAGCCCGACGTCGCGATCCTCCACGCGCAGCGCGCGGACGCCGAGGGCCGCGCCCACCTCTGGGGGCCGCTCGGGATCAGCGAGGAGGCCGGCCTGGCCGCCCGCAGCGTGATCATGTGCTGCGAGGAGCTGGTCCAGCCGGAGGTCACCCTGTCCGATCCCAACCGGGTCCTC
>DASYBH010000334.1:0-11715 GCA_036500885.1 Candidatus Dormiibacterota bacterium | reverse complement strand
CTGGAGGTGTCCATCGGCTGGCTGAAATTCAGCTCGATCGGCTGGACGGTGGACACCAGCTGCGTGTCCTGGGACGCGAGCCTGACGGTGACGTTGACCCGGTCCGCTTCGTGGGGACCGAACATCGACACCCCCACGACCATGAAGATCAGCAGCGCGCCCACGGCGGCGCCGGCCCATGCCATCGGCTGGGGGGCGAGGAGGCGGCGGTACCAGGGCGCCGGCGCCTTCCGCGTCTGGTTCCAGGCCTCCCTCATCAGGCGCCGGCGCAGCGTCACACGGAACTGGGCCGACGGCTCGGCGTGCGCGTACGGGCTCGGCGTGGCGTGCATGAACTGCGCCAGCTCGTGGAGCTCGGCGTCCCAGCCGTTCTCGTCGCCGATCTGGTCGAGATCCGGATCCCGGTGGGCGCTCATAGCGCGGGCGCCCCCAGCGTCTGTCGGACCTTGGTCACACCGCGATGGATCAGGAGCTTGACCGCCCCGGGGGTCTTGCCCATCGACACCGCGATGTCCTCGATCTTCATGTCCTCCTGGAACTTCAACACCATCGCAATCCGCTGCTGCCTGGGCAGCGTCTCCACTACCGACCAGATCTGCCGCAGCTCGTCACGCTGGGCCGCCACGTCCTCCAGGGCAGGCCCCGCGACCGCGAGGTCCCTCTGCTCGTCGATGTCCTCCACCGGCCGGGCCGCCCTGTAGCGGTCTGCCACGGAGTTCACCGCGATCTGGTAGAGCCACGCGGAGAAGGGCTTCCCGGTGTCCTGGTAGCGCCCGATGCTCTTCAGCGCCTTCATGAACACCTCGGAAGTGACGTCCTCGGCAATGGTCTGATCACGCACTCTCGAATACACAAACCGATAGATCTGCAGCAGGAAACGGTCGTAGAGCTCCCCGAAGGCCTCGGCGCTGCGCTTCGCGCGCTCCACCAACGCCTTCTCGTCCTCTCGTGACGGCAGGGAGCTCATCTCCCGCTCCTTCTTCGCCAGCTCAAACGGCGGCCGTCCACGCTCGGTTACGAGTCACCCACATGCGCACCTCAGCTTAGCGTCTCCGACGCTCCGCTTCGAGTGTCCTCCAGATTCCACATTTAGTGGCTACCCCTCCATCCGAACACAACATCTAGCCGAGCGCGGCTTCCCTATAATGTGAGGGCCGCGTGTTCATACCCACGGTTGACAGGAGCTGAGCTCCCTTTTGATCGAGCGCTACACGCCCCCCCGGCTCGGTGAGGTCTGGTCGGACCGCCGCCGTTTCGAGCTGTGGCTCCAGATAGAGATTCTGGCCTGCGAAGCCTGGAGCTCGTTGGGCCAGGTGCCGGCCGAGGCGCTGCCCCGCATCCGCGCCGCCACGTTCGACATCGACCGCATCCGGGAGATCGAGGCCCGCGTCGGCCACGACGTGATCGCCTTCCTCACCGCGGTCGGCGAGTCGGTCGGGCAGCCGGAGGCGCGCCACCTGCATCTCGGCCTGACCAGCTCCGACGTGGTGGACACGGCGTTCGCCCTCCAGCTCCGCGAGAGCGGCGCGATCATCGCAGAGGACGTGCGCGCGCTGCGCGAGGCCGCGGCCGACCTGGCGGTCCGCCATCGTCGCACCCTCATGGTGGGCCGGACCCACGGGATCCACGCCGAGCCGATCACGTTCGGCTTCAAGGTGGCGGGCTGGGTCGCCGAGCTGGACCGCGCGATCGCCCGCCTCGAGTCCGCGACCGCCGAGGTCGCCACCGGCAAGCTCAGCGGACCGGTCGGCACCCATGCCAGTCTCGACCCGCGCGTCGAGGAGCATGTCTGCCGCGCGCTCGGCCTCCAGGTCGACCCGGTCAGCACTCAGGTGGTCTCGCGTGATCGGCACTCCATGTTCATGAACGCTCTCGCTGTGGCGGCCGGATCGCTCGAACGCATCGCGCTCGAGGTTCGTCATCTCCAGCGCACGGAGGTGGCGGAGGCGTTCGAACCCTTCGGACAGGAGCAGAAGGGCTCCTCCGCCATGCCCCACAAACGAAATCCCATCTTGACAGAGCGGGTCTGCGGGCTGGCGCGCGTCGTGCGTGGCCACGCCGCCACCGCGCTGGAGAATATCGCGCTCTGGCACGAGCGGGACATCAGCCACAGCTCGGCGGAACGGGTGATCTTCCCTGACGCGTGCTGCCTGGTCGACTTCATGGCGCGTGACCTGACCACCGTCCTGACCGGGCTGGAGGTCGCTTCCGAGCGGATGGCCGCCAACCTGGACGCGAGCGGCGGCATCGTCTATTCGCAGACCGCGCTGCTGGCGCTCGTGGAGAGCGGCCTCTCACGAGAGGACGCGTACCGGATCGTCCAGTCCGCGGCCCACAGGGCCCTCGCCGGCGACGGCGGCTTCCGCGCCAACCTGGAGGCCGACCCCGAGGTGATGGCCCGCATCGGCGACCGGATCGATGCCATCTTCGACCCCGAGGCTTTTCTCCGTCACGTCGACCTCGCCTTCGACCGGATCGGCCTCGGAGTTCGTACATAGCCCTGTAGGAGGTGACGCCGCACCAATGAAGGAAGACGACTTGCCCCCCCTCACGTCCCGGCGGATGAGGGGGGGAGGAAACGAGCGCCACGCGCTCACCGAGACGCACATGGACCTGCCGCTGTTCTCGCGGGGAAAGGTTCGCGACACCTATGAACTGGATGCGGGACGCCTGCTGATGGTGACGACCGATCGCATCTCCGCCTTCGACTACGTGCTGCCGACCGGGAT
The DNA here is from genome assembly GCA_036500885.1 of Candidatus Dormiibacterota bacterium. Lineage (GTDB taxonomy): Bacteria > Chloroflexota > Dormibacteria > Dormibacterales > Dormibacteraceae > CF-161. Next base: position 8,986 of record DASYBH010000334.1, on the reverse strand, counting down.
CCCCGACCGGGGCAGGGTCCTGACCCAGCTCTCCGTCTTCTGGTTCGGGCGGACCGGCGACCTGGTCCAGAACCACCTGCTCGCGGCATCGCACGAGGGCCTGCCGCCGGAGCTCGCCGGCCGCTGCATGGTGGTCAGGCGAGCCCAGCGCATCGACTTCGAGTTCGTCGTCCGCGGCTACCTCGCCGGCAGCGCCTGGAGCGAGTACCGCCGGTCCGGCACGATGGCCGGCGAGCCGCTGCCCAGGGGCCTGCGCGAGAGCGAGCGCCTGCCCGAGCCGATCTTCACCCCGGCCACCAAGTCGGACGTCGGCCACGACGAGAACGTCACGTTCAATCGCATGCGCTCGGACATCGGAACGGAGCTCGCCGACGGGCTGCGCGACGCCAGCCTGCGCCTCTACACCGAGGCGGCGCGGTACGCCGAGCAGCAGGGCCTGATCCTGGCGGACACGAAGTTCGAGTTCGGCCTGGTCGACGACGGCCCGCTCCTGATCGACGAGGCGCTGACCCCGGACAGCTCCCGCTACTGGGACGGCGCCACGTGGGAGGTGGGCCGGACGCCGAGGTCGTTCGACAAGCAGTTCGTGCGGGACTGGCTGAGCGAGCAGAGCGCGTGGGACCGGAATTCGCTGCCGCCGCCGCTGCCCGACGACATCGTCGAGCAGACGCGCGAGCGCTACCTGACGGCGTGCGAGCGCCTCACCGGCCGCTCGCTGTTCGCGGCCGGGGAGGCTCGGTGATCGCCCGGGTCGTCGTCGTGCCCAAGCCCGTGGTCAACGACCCGCAGGGCGTGACGGTACGGCAGGGCCTCGCCACGCTCGGCTTCACCGAGGTGGCCGACGTCAGGGTGGGCAAGTACATCGAGCTTCGCCTTGACGGGGCGCCGGCCGGGGAGGCTCGCCGCCGGGTGGAGGAGATGTGCCGGCGGCTGCTGGCCAACCAGGTCATCGAGGACTACCGCTTCGACCTCGATGAGTGACCGCGCATGAGGTTCGGTGTCGTCGTCTTCCCCGGGACGTGGTCCGATCGCGACTGCGGGCACGCGGTCGAGGACGTGCTGGGCGCCGAGGTGGTCTACCTGTGGCACAAGGACCGCGACCTCCAGGGCGCCGACTGCGTGATCCTGCCGGGCGGGTTCAGCTACGGCGACTACCTCCGGGCCGGCGCGATCGCCCGCTTCTCGCCCGTGATGGAGAGCGTCGCCGCGTTCGCCGGGGAGGGCGGGCTGGTCTGGGGCATCTGCAACGGCTTCCAGGTCCTGTGCGAGGCGGGGCTCCTGCCCGGCGCGCTGATCCGCAACGACTGCCTGGAGTTCCGCTGCGAGTGGGTCCACCTGCGCTGCGAGCGGGGCGGGACGCCCTTCACCGGCGGCGTCCCCGAGGGCCGGGTGCTGCGCGTCCCCATCGCCCACGGTGAGGGCAACTACGTGGCGGACCCGGCCACCCTCGACGCGCTGGAGCGCGGCGGCCAGGTCGTCTTCCGCTACTGCGACGAGCGCGGTGAGACGACCGCGGCCGCCAACCCCAACGGCTCCGAGCGCGGCATCGCCGGCATCGTGAACGCGCGCGGCAACGTGCTCGGCATGATGCCCCACCCCGAGCGCTGCGCCGAGGCGGATCTCGGCGGCACGGATGGACTGCTGCTGTTCCGCTCGGTGCTCGAGGCGGCGGCGGCGGCATCGCCGCGATGAGCCGGGTCATGGTCGATCGCCGCAAGCTCCGCGAGGTCGCGCTGACCGTCGCCGAGTACCTGGAGATCGTGGAGCAGCTGGACAGGGAGCCGAACGAGGTCGAGCTCGGGATGCTCGGCGTGCTCTGGTCGGAGCACTGCTCGTACAAGACGTCGCGGCCGCTGCTGCGCCAGCTCCCGACCGAGGGCGCGCGCGTGCTGCAGGGCCCTGGCGAGAACGCCGGAGCGGTGGAGGTCGGCGACGGCTGGGCCGTCGTGTTCAAGGTCGAGTCGCACAACCATCCGAGCGCGATCGAGCCGTACCAGGGCGCGGCAACCGGCGTCGGCGGCATCCTCCGCGACGTGATCGCGATGGGCGCCCGGCCGATCGCCCTGCTCGACTCCCTGCGCTTCGGGCCGCTGCCCCAGAGCCGCCGCCACTTCGACGGCGTCGTCGCCGGCGTGGGCGGCTACGGCAACTGCATCGGCGTACCGACCGTCGGCGGCGAGGTCTACTTCGAGGAGTGCTACGCCGGCAACCCGCTGGTCAACGCCATGTGCGCCGGCCTGGTCCGGGTGGACCGCCTGATGCGGGCCCGGGCGGGCGGGGCGGGCAACCGGCTCCTGCTGGCCGGCGCCCAGACCGGCCGCGACGGCATCCACGGCGCCTCCTTCGCCTCCCTGGAGCTGGACGGCGCCGCCGAGGAGCGCCGGCCCGCCGTCCAGGTCGGCAATCCGTTCATGGAGAAGTGTCTGCTGGAGGCCTGCATGGAGCTGGTGGACCGGCCCGGCGTGGTCGCCATCCAGGACCTGGGCGCGGCCGGTCTGACCAGCGCGGTGGCGGAGGTCGCGGCACGCTCCGGGTCGGGCGCCCGGCTGGACGTGTCGGCCGTGCCGCGGCGGGAGCAGGGCATGACGCCGTACGAGGTCATGCTCTCCGAGTCGCAGGAGCGGATGCTGGTGGTGGTCGAGCCAGGGCGGGAGGCCGAGCTGGCCGCCGTCTTCGCCCGCTGGGACCTGGAGGCGCGCGCGATCGGAGAGGTGACCGCGGACGGCATGCTGGTCGTCGTCGACGGCGCGGAGGAGGTCGCCCGCCTGCCGGTCGCGCTGCTGACGGACGGCGCGCCGGTGCGACGTCTGGAGAGCCGGCCGCGGGCGGAGCAGCCGGCGCTGATCGACATGGACGAGGTGATCCGGGCGCCGGCCGACCTGGGCGCCGTGCTTCGCCGGCTGATGGGCAGCCCCAACCTCGGCAGCCGGCGGCCGGTCTTCCGGCGCTACGACCACATGGTGGGAGATGCCACCGTCGGGCCGCCCGGCGGCGACGCCGCCGTCATGCGGGTCCCGGGCAGCCGGCTCGGCCTGGCGCTGACGATCGACGGCAACGGCCGGTACTGCCAGCTCGACCCCCGAACCGGCGCGCGGATCGCGGTCGCGGAGGCGGCCCGCAACCTGGTCGCCACCGGCGCCAGGCCGCTCGCGGTGACGGACTGCCTGAACTTCGCCAACCCCGACCGCCCGGAGGTGTACTGGCAGCTCCAGGAGGCGGTCGCCGGTATCGCGGAGGCGTGCAGGGCGCTGGAGGTCCCGGTGGTCAGCGGCAACGTCAGCCTCTACAACGAGTCGGAGCTGGGCGGCGCCATCCATCCGACCCCGGTGATCGGCATGGTCGGGCTGCTGGAGGATCACGCGCATCGCCTTGCCCCTGGCTTCCGGGGCGACGGCGACCTCATCCTGCTGATCGGGCGGACCGGCTCCGACATGGGCGGCTCGGAGTACCTGAAGGTCGTGCACGGCCAGGTGGCCGGAAGGCCGCCGGCGCTCGACCTGGAGAGGGAGCGCGCCTCCCACGACCTGGTGCTGGCCGCCGCCGCCGCCGGTCTGCTCCGCTCGGCGCACGACGTGGCCGAGGGAGGGATGCTCGTGGCGCTGGCGGAGTGCTGCCTGCTGGGCGGCCTGGGCGCCCGGTGCGGCGCCATCCAGCCCGAGCGCGAGGTGCGGCTGGACGCCGCCTTCTTCGGGGAGTCGCAGAGCCGCTTCGTGCTCAGCGCCGCCCCACGGTCGATCCCTGCGCTGCAGCAGCTGGCCAGGGACCACGGGGTCGAGCTGACCCTTCTGGGGTTGACCGGGGGGGATACCATCGAGTTCGACGGGCAACTGCGGGTGTCGTTGTCCGACATCCGCGAAGCCTGGGAGGGGGCGCTCCTGTAGTCATGTGCGGCATCTTCGGCATCCACAGCAGCCAGGTCGACGTCGCCAACCTGACGTACTTCGGCCTCTTCGCGCTCCAGCACCGGGGCCAGGAGTCCGCCGGGATCGCGGTCGGCGACGGGGAGCACGTCCGCGTGCACCGCGACATGGGCCTGGTGGCCCAGGTGTTCAGCCCCGCCGCCATCGCGGAGCTGCGCGGCTCCGTCGCGATCGGGCACACGCGCTACTCGACCACCGGCGCGAGCCGTGCCGAGAACGCCCACCCGGTCCCCTTCCGGCACCCGGTGCTGGGCCCCGGCGCGATCGCGCACAACGGCAACCTGATCAACTCGAACGCGATCCGGCGCGAGCTGGAGGCCGGCGGCGCCCGGTTCGACACCGGCCTCGACACGGAGGTGATGGCCCGCCTGCTTGAGCACACGCCCGGCGCGGACTGGGAGGAGGTGCTGCGGTGCGCCTTCGCCCGCGTCGTCGGCGCCTACTCCTGCGCGATCGTCACGACGGACTCGGTGATCGCGCTGCGCGACCCGTACGGATTCCGCCCGCTCTGCATCGGCTTCATCCCGCTGCGGGGACAGCCGGCCCACGTGGTCGCGTCGGAGACCTGCGCGCTCGACACCGTCAACGCCACGTTCGTCCGCGAGGTGCAGCCGGGCGAGATGGTCGTGATGGACGACCACGGCCTGACGTCGAGTCACTTCCAGGAGTCCGGCCGGCACGCGATGTGCGTGTTCGAGTTCATCTACTTCGCCCGGCCCGACTCGATCATCAAGAACTGCGAGCTGGAGGAGGCCCGCGTCCGCATGGGGCGCGAGCTGGCCCACGAGCAGCCCGTCGAAGCGGACATGGTCATCGCGGTGCCCGACTCCGGCACGCCGGCCGCGATCGGCTACGCGGAGGAGTCGGGCATCCCGTTCCGCGAGGGTCTGGTCAAGAGCCGCTACATCAACCGCACCTTCATCGAGCCCGACCAGTCAGTGCGCGAGGCCGGCGTCGTGCTCAAGCTGAACCCGCTGCGACGCTCGCTGCGGGGCAAGCGGGTCATCGCGGTCGACGACTCCGTCGTCCGCGGGACCAGCACGCGACGGGTCCTCGAGGTGCTGCGCGGCGCGGGCGCCCGCGAGGTGCACTTCCGGGTCTCCAGCCCGCCGATGCGGTTCCCCTGCTTCATGGGCGTCGACATCGGCTCGACCAAGCAGCTGGTCGCCGCGGGACGCACCGTCGAAGAGGTTCGCCAGTTCATCGGCGCCGACTCGCTCGCCTACCTGTCCATACCGGCTCTGATGCGGGCGGTCGGCCACGGCACGATCGACCAGTTCTGCCGGGCATGCTTCGACGGCGCCTATCCCGTCCCGGTGCCGCAGCAGCTGGAGATGGACAAGATGGCGTTGGAGGACCCGCCGATCCCCGCACTGGTGCGCGTGTGACCCCACGCGAGGGACTCTCCTACGCCGCCGCGGGCGTCGACATCGAGGCCTACACGCGGATGCTGGAGCGGGTGAAGCCGCTGATGGCGGCCACCCAGGGTCCCGAGGTGGTGACCGGCGTCGGTCCCTTCGCGGGCCTGTACGCGCTGCCCGGCGGCGGCCGGCTGGCGGCGTCGACCGACGGCGTGGGCACCAAGATCAAGGTCGCCATCGCCTACGGCCAGCACCGCGGCATCGGGCGCGACCTCGTGAACCACTGCGTGAACGACATCGCCACGGCCGGGGCCCGCCCGCTCTTCATGCTCGACTACTTCGCCAGCGGGCGCCTGGAGGAGGGCGTCTTCGTGGACGTGGTGGCCGGCCTGACGGAGGCGTGCCGGGAGAACGGCTGCGCGCTGCTGGGCGGGGAGACGGCCGAGATGCCGGGCGTGTACGCGCTGGGCGACTACGACCTCGCCGGCTTCGTGGTCGGGCTCGTCGAGCCGGGCCCGGCGCGCGAGCCGGTCAGGGCCGGCGATCTGCTGGTCGGCCTGCCGTCCAGCGGCCTGCACACCAACGGCTTCGTGCTGGTCAGGAGGATCCTGCAGGACGTGCCGCTGGACCGGGTCTTCCCCGAGCTCGGGCGGCCGCTCGGCGAGGTCCTCCTGGAGCCTCATCGCTCCTACCTCCACGCCCTGCGCGAACTGCCGTGGAAGGCGGCGGCGCACGTGACCGGGGGAGGACTGCTGGGCAACGTGCCACGGGCGCTGCCGGAGGGGCTGGCCGCGGAGCTGGACCGCTCCACCTGGGAGACACCGCCCATCTTCCGCCTGCTCGCGGAGCGTGGCCGGATCGCCGACGAGGAGATGCTGGGCACCTTCAACATGGGACTGGGCATGGTCGTCGTGACGGACGGCCCGGTGCCCGGGCTGCCGGTCGTCGGCCGCGTCGTCGAGCAGACGGGCCCGCTCCGGGTCCGGGTGCGGTGACCGGCGGCGTCCGGCTGGGCGTGCTGGCCAGCGGCCGGGGCTCGAACCTCCGCAACCTGGTCGAGCGGGGGTACCGCGTGGTCGCCGTGGCCACCAACCGGCCGAGCAGCGGCGCCGGGGAGTTCGCCCGCGAGCGCGGCCTGCCTCTGGGCGAGTTCTCCCAGCGCCGCTTCGCCTCCGGCGAGGAGCGCGACGCCGCGATGCTGGACTGGCTTCGCGAGCGGGGCGTCGAGCTGATCGTCAACGCCGGGTACGACCGCATCCTGAGCCACGAGTTCGTGGCCGCGTACTCGGGGCGCATCGTCAACGTCCACCCCTCCCTGTTGCCCGCCTTCGCGGGCGGCATGGACGCCGTCGAGCGTGCGCTGGCTCACGGCGTCAAGGTCACGGGCTGCACCGTCCACCTCGTCACCGACGAGGTCGACGCGGGACCCATCCTGCTCCAGGCCGCGGTACCGGTGCTGCCCGACGACACCGTCGAACGGCTCCACGCCCGCATCCAGGTCGAGGAGCACCGAATCCTGCCGGAGGCGATCGAACTCATTGCCAAAGCGAGCACTTCTCTCCGTAAGTAACAAGGCGGGTCTGCCCGCCTTCGCGCGGGGCCTGGCCAGGCTCGGGTTCGAGCTCTACTCGACCGGGGCCACGCGGCGCGTGCTGGAGGAGGCCTCCCTGGACGTGCTGCCCGTGAGCGACCTGACCGGCTTCCCCGAGATCCTGGGCGGCCGGGTGAAGACGCTGCATCCCGGGGTCCACGCCGGCCTGCTGGCCCGGCGGGACAACCCTGAGGACCTGCTGCAGGTCGAGTCCCTCCACCTGAAGCTGATCGACCTGGTGTGCGTCAACCTCTACCCGTTCGCGGAGACGATGGCGCGGCCCGGCGTCAGGTTCGCCGAGGTCCTGGAGCAGATCGACGTCGGCGGCGTCGCGATGGTCCGCGCGGCGGCCAAGAACCACGCCGACGTGGTCGTGGTGGTGCGGCCCGAGCGCTACAGCGAATTGCTGGCCGCGCTCCAGGAGGGCCGGTCCAACGGCGACCTGCGCCAGCGGCTCGCCGCCGAGGCCTTTGCCCACACCGCCGCCTACGACGCCCAGATCGCGTCATGGCTGCAGCCGACCGTCGGTGAGGGGAGCGCGCCGTACCCGCCGGAGCTGACGCTGTCCGGTCAGCTCGCCCGGCCGCTCCGCTACGGCGAGAACCCCCACCAGGTCGCGGCCTTCTACCGGCTCGGACCCGACCCGGGCGGCCTCGGTTCGGCGCGACAGGTGCAGGGTCCCGAGCTGAGCTACAACAACATCCAGGACGCATCGGCGGCCTACGAGCTGGTGGCGGAGCTGGGGCGCCCGGCCGCCGCGATCATCAAGCACACCAATCCCTGCGGCCTGGCCATCGCCGACGACCTGTCCACCGCCTACCAGCGGGCGTACGAATGCGATCCGCGCTCGGCCTTCGGCGGCGTGGTGGCAGTGAACCGGCTGCTCGACGTGCGCACCGCCGAGCTGATCGTGGACGTGAAGACGGACGTGCTCCTCGTGCCCGGCCTGGCGCCGGACGCGGCGGAGGTGCTGGAGCGGCGCAAGAGCCTGCGCGTGCTCGAGCTGGGACCGGTGCGCAGCCGCGGGGTCCAGGTGCGCTCGGTGCCCGGCGGGTTCCTGGCCCAGAGCTGGGACGGGCGCGGGTTCCAGCGCGAGGCCGCCAGGGTGGTGAGCAGGCGGCCTCCCACCGCCGAGGAGTGGGAGCAGCTGGAGCTGGCGTGGCTGGCCGTGAAGCACGTGCGGTCCAACGCGATCGTGCTCGCTCGCGACCACGCGGCCCTCGGCGTCGGCGCCGGCCAGATGAGCCGGGTCGAGGCGGTGGAGATCGCGGTTCGCAGGGCCGGCGAGCGGGCGAAGGGTGCGGTGATGGCCTCCGACGCGTTCTTTCCCTTCGCCGACGGGGTGGAGGCCGGGCTCCGGGCGGGCGTCACGGCCGTGATCCAACCCGGCGGCTCGGTTCGCGACGCCGAGGTGATCGCGGCGGTCGACGCCGCCGGCGCCGCGATGGTGCTGACGGGCGAGCGCCACTTCCGGCACTGAGGGGGCGCCGCCGGGACCTCTCGTACGCTGGGGAGGTGACGCGCAGCCTTTCCGACGCATCGGCGGCCCTGGAGCCTGGGCGGTGAGCGCATGACCGGGCGAGACGGGTTCCCGGGCGAGCGGCCGGAGCACCGGATGCGCAAGCTGGCCACCTCCAACCCTCGCGTCACGTGCGCCACATGCGCGCGGTTCGACGGCACCGCGTGGTGCCGGCGGTGGAACTTCCACACGGAGCCCACGTCGCCGATCTGCGACCAGTACCGGCCGCGCGAACGCGACCCCCTGCCGCCCGACCCCGGATGACTCAGGCACTATCCCGAAGCTCCGACAAGGTCCGAAGGTGGCCGGAAACAAGGGCTTTGCCCGAGTGTCCGAGTGCATCTTCCCAGGATCACCCAGCCTCGACTGCAGACGCGAAGCGCTGGGCCGGAGGCCCCCCAAACGTCCCGAAAAGAGGGGGGGTTCTGGAAGGGGGGGCCTGCCCCCCCTTGCATCTTAGCCGTGGCCCACGTCGGGGTGATGGTCGAGGCGCAGGAGGACCTGACCTGGGACCGCTGGCGGCTGATCGTGGCTGACGTCGAGCGGCTGGGATTCGCGACGCTGCGCATCAGCGACCACTGCCACTCGCTGCAGG
>DASYBH010000333.1:0-10236 GCA_036500885.1 Candidatus Dormiibacterota bacterium | reverse complement strand
CCCTGAGCCGGGAATGGAGCTGCTCAGCGGTGGGGTGGCTGGAATCGGCAAGCACCGCCCGGTAGATCAACACTCGCTGAGACGTGACCTTCTTGCCACGCGCCCGAAGAAGAGTGACCAGCTCCTCGGCAGTCCGCTGATGCGGGTGCACGACGGCAGCCTACTAGAGACCCGGCGGATGCGCGGCGGCCCATTCGATCGACCCTTAGTTGGGATCGGGACGCCGCATCACCTATGCGGGCGTCAGCAGTGCCTCGTAGAGCTGCAGCGTCCGTTTGTCGAAGGCGACCAGCCTGACCAGCTCGACCTCGATGGGCGTCGCGAGCAGGGTCTCGACGGCGATCCGCGCGGCGTCCTCGGCCGGATAGCCGTAGGCGCCGGTCGAGATGGCGGGAAAGCTGACCGAGCGGGCCCCGAGCTCGCGGGCCACCTCCAGCGAGCGCCGGTAGCAGGAGGCGAGCAGCCCGGGCTCGCCCTGGTCACCGCCGCTCCAGATCGGGCCCACGGTGTGGATCACCCACCGCGCCGGCAGCCGGAAGCCCGGCGTCGCCTTGGCCTCCCCCACCGCGCAGCCGCCGAGCGGACGGCATGCCTCCTTCAGCTCAGGACCGGCCGCGCGGTGGATCGCGCCATCCACCCCGCCGCCGCCCATCAGCGACGAGTTGGCGGCGTTGACGATCGCGTCCACCTGCTCAGCGGTGATGTCCCCTCGGACCGCCTCGATCCGCACACCGGCCAGTATCGCCCACCGTCGCTTGCCCGGGACGGCTCGCCGGCCATGGGACCCGCGGAACAGCTTCGTCGTTCCTACCATTCCTGTGTGGGGGCCGATAGGAGGGTGCAGTCACAGGTTCGGGACGCGGAGGACGATGTCGCCGGCGCCGGAGGCCGTGCGGCCGCGGCCGGACGGCGGCGACGGCTCGGTTGGCTGGCGCGTCGCGTGCTTCCGGTCGTCATCGGCCTGGGAGCGCTGGCGGCCGTGGCGCTCGTGGTCAACCCGCGTGCGCTGGCGGTCGCCCTCTCCCGATTCAACCCCGCGCTCGCCCCGCCCGTGGTGCTCGCCGCGGCCGGGTGGTTCGTGCTGCAGGGCGTGCGGTGGCACGTCCTGCTGCGGGCGACCGGCAGCACTCTGCGGCTGGCGGACAGCGTCCTGCTGAGCGTTGCAGGCCAGACGATCACCGCGCTGCTGCCGCTCGGCGACCTGACCCGGGCGGTGTTCGCGAGCCAGACGGCGAACCTGCAGTTCGGAACCGCGGCAGCCACCGTGACGGTCCAGGAGCTGACGTTCACCGTGTACCTGATCCTCCTGGCGGCGCCGGGGATGGCCGCCGTCCACGTGGGTACCGGCATCATCGCGACGGTCGTCGCGGCCGTGCTGGCCATCTTCGCGATCCTGACCGTGCCACGGCTGTTCCGGTTCGGGCGGCGCGCGGCGGCGGTGCTGCCGGTCCCTCGCCGGCTCCTGGCCCAGGTGGACGCGCTGCAGCGCGCGACGGCCGGCCTGCTCCGCCGGCCCGACACCGCCGGCTGGTCGCTGCTGGACCTGGCTCGCGCGGTGGTGGGCGCCACCGTGCTGTGGCTGATCGTGCAGGGCCTGGAGCCGGGAGCGATCGGCTGGTGGATGGCGGCCTTCGTGGTCGCGGTCGCCTACGTGGGTGGCGCCGTGAGCTTCCTGCCGGGCGGCACGGGCGCGAACGACGCCACCGTGGTCGGCCTGCTGGTGCTGCTCGGCCTGGACCCGGCCACGGCGGCCGCGGCGGCACTGGTGCAGCGCGTGGTCTTCACGGGCCTTGCCACGGGCCTGGGCCTGACCGCGTACCTGGTCGCCCGCCGCCGCCTGCCGATCGGCAGCCTGCTCGCCCAACCCCCCGCCTGAGACGAGTGATTCCCGAATTGGTCCGTAGACCAATTCGGAATCAGCCGTCGAAGATGTCGGCCGCGGTGACGGCCAGGACGTCCTCGGCGTTGTCGACGGTCGTGCGCGCGCAGACCGCATGTCGAAGGCCCGGCGCGGCGTCGCGCAGCGCCTCGGCCTTCCGCTCGAGCCCGCGCCGGATTCGCGCTCCGTCCACGCGCTGGGCCCACTTGGCCTCACCCACCAACACCGGCCGGCGCTCGCGTCCCGCGAGAACCACCGCGTCGATCTCGCCCGGGTCGGCGCCCGCCGTCCAGAACGGCCCGACCGCGACGATCTCCTCGCCCAGCGCGCCGTCGATGGCAAGGCGCCGCAGGTGCATCCGGAACGCCTCCTCCCAGCGCGGGCCGGCGAAGTCGTCCAGGCCGCGCACCAGGGCGGGCACGATCGTGTCGCCGATGCCGCGATCGATCTCGGCGCGATAGCGGTCCAGCATGCCGAGCCAGAACGCGAGGAAGTTGTCGGCGATCCGGTAGATGCGGCGGCGGGTCTGCCGCTCGTCCTCAGTCACCGGAGACAGCCGCTCGACGAGCCGCAGGTCGACGAGGCGTTCCAGCGTGCGTGTGGGATCGGCACCCACGGCCTCGGCGATCTCGTTGTGCCTGGTTCGACCGTTCGCGATCGCGTACAGGACCCGCTTGCCGAGCTCGCCCATCTCGCCCTCGGTGGCGAGCACGAGCAGGCCCTCGGTGAGAAGCTTCCCGCCCGGCTGGCAGGCGAGCTCGGAGAGGTTCTCCTCGACTGAGCGCTGCTGGTCCCACCACTCGAGGTAGAGGGGGATGCCTCCGACCAGAGCCCACACGAGCGCTCGATCGGCCGGCGGGAGCGCCGGCAGCAGCATGGCAGCCTCGTGGGGCCAGAAGGGATGGAGCGGCAGGCTCAGGTCGAAACGGCCGTACAGCGGCGCCCGGTACTCCTGCATCGCCTGCACCGTGCGGACGGCCGATCCGGAGAGCAGGATCTTGAGGTGGGTGCGGCTGCGCAGGCGATCCCAGAGGGCGCGAAGCAGGCTCGGCAGCTCGGGGGTGCCCATGACCAGCTCCGGGAACTCGTCGAACACGACCAGCAGCGGCTCCGACTCCGCCGCCGCGCCCAGTGACTCGAAGGCGTGGTCCCAGCTCGCGAACGGGCTGGTGTTGAGGTCGCGCAGGCCGGCTGCCAGCGCCGGGGCCGCCGCCCGCGACAGCACCTGGAGCTCCTGGGCCGCCGGGCGCCCGGTTGCCGCGTGGAACACGGACCTGCGGGTCTGCGCGAAGCGCTGCAGGAGCGCGGTCTTCCCGACCCGCCGGCGGCCCCACACCAACCCCAATGAACCGTTGGGGCTGGACCACCACCTCTCGAGCGACGTCAGCTCCCTGTCGCGGTTGACGAACGACACGCAACGCAGCATACGTCACCGACGTCGCACGTCGCCGACAGATGACGTCGGCGACATCAGCTGTCGGCGACCTTACTCGTCGGCAACGTCGCCGGTCGGCGACGGGCTGCAGGTTACGTCCCCCGGGGTCCCTCGCCGTGGTGGGGAGCTACCTCGGCCGTGGGCTGGGCGTCACCGTCTGGGCGAACCCGTAGTCGAGGAGCTTCGTCGCGTCCGCGAAGAAGTTGACCGAGTTCATGACCACCGCGACGAGGTGGCGGTTGCCGCGGGCCGCGGTCGCCACCATGCACGGCCCCGCGTCGTCGGTGAACGCCGTCTTCATCCCCGTCGCGCCCTCGTACGCGTACTGGCTGCCCGGCAGCACCAGCTTGTTGTAGTTGACCATGTCGAACGCCTTGTGGGTCGCCGACGAGGCCAGGGTGATGGAGGGCGCGCCCGAGATCGCCAGCAGGGCGGGGTAGCGCGTCACGATCATCGCCGCCGCGATCGCCAGGTCGTAGGGGCTGGTCCGCATGGCCGGGTCGTCGAGGCCGACCGGCGTGGTGAAGTGGCTGTCCGTCATGCGCAGCGCGGCCGCCTTCTGGTTCATCAGCTGGATGAACCGATCCCTCTCCACGAGCCCGCCGGCCAGCGTCTCGGCCGCGTCGTTGCCCGAGCGGAGGAACAGCCCGTACAGCACCTCCCGCACGGTGAGCTTCTCGCCCGCCGTCAGGTCCATGACCGTGGAGGTCGGCTCCACGGACCTGGCCGCGTTCACGTCGGTCGCGGCGGTCACCGTGACGACGCGGTCGAGCGGGGCGAGGTCGGCGGCGACCATCGCGGTCACCAGCTTGGTCAGGCTGGCCGGGGCCCGCGGCGTGTGCGGGTCGCGCTGCCACAGCACCTGCCTGGCGTCGACGTCCACCAGGATGTCCGCCTGGCCGTGCAGGGCCAGGTCGGGCCCGGGATGCGCGCTCAGCCAGGAGGTCGAGAGCGCCGCGCCGGGCCCCGTCACGGTCGCGGCCGCGTGGGTCACGGGCCGTGCTGGGGCGACCGCCCTCCTCTCGGCCGGCCGGATGCCCGGCAGGGCCACCGTCACGGCGGCGATCAGCAGCGCCAGCAGCGCGGTGGCCAGCACCATGCTCAGCGGGCTGCCGGCCGGGCGACCGCCCCCGCGAGAGCCGGCGCCCGAGCTCTTCGCCAGGGCGGGACTTCGGCCCGATGAGCTGCTCACGCGCTACCAGCCACGCACCAGCCGGCGCCGGCGCCGGTACACGAACACGCCGACGCCGACCGCGACCGCCGACACGACCACGTACACGGTCACCGCGATGGCCGGCAGCGCACCCATCAGGGGTGGCGTGCGGTCACGTCCCGACGCGATCGCACGCTGGCTCAGGGCCACGTACTGACTCGCATACGGGTCGTGGGTGGACGCCGACGCGACCTCCTGGAACAGCGGCAGGGCGTTCTGGAAGTGGTCCTGCCGGTACTCGGCGATCGCCTGCGCGTACTTCTGCCCGAGCGCGCCCTGGGCCGGTCGCACGTGCGCCTGGTCCGTGAACTGGAGGGCCACGGAGATGGGAACGGCGAAACTCTGGGGCGTCCCACCCGCCGACGTGGCCGAGAACGTGGCCAGGCCCACGACGCGTCCGCTGTCGTCCAGGACGGGACCGCCGCTGTTGCCGTGCTCGATCGCGGCGTCGGTGCCCAGCGCGTCCCAGCCTCCCGACATGGGGAGCTGCTCGCGGGCGGTGCCCGAGGTCAGGATGGGCCTCAGCGGCCGGACCGGGTCGAACCCGGACCCGTTCCCGCACAGGCACGGGTAGCCGATGACCGTCAGCGAGCGGCCGCGCCCTGGCGTGCTCGAGACCGTCGCCAGGCTCACGAACTGCCCGCCCGCCGCCTTGAGAACCGCGACGTCCCGGCCCGGCGTGTTCTGGCCATGAGCCACCACCTGAACAGGCAGGCCCTCGGCCTTCACGGCCGCCGGAGACATGGTGCCGAAGCCGATGCGAGAGGTCGGCGTGACCGAGGACACGCGCAGGTCCGCCTTGAACACGCCCAGCATCCACTGGAAGAGCCGGGAGGCCTGGGCATCCGTGACCGGTACGCCCAGGCCGCTCGCCATCTCCTCCCGGAACGCCGCCACCTGGGTCGGGTCGCTCCCCAGGCGCGGCAGCTGGTCGATGAGCTGCTGCCGCAGATCGTCGACGGTGGCCAGCACCACGTGGTCGTTCGTCAGCAGGAACCCGTCCTCGGTCACGAAGAAGCCGGTGCCCAGCGCCACGACGGAGTCCGTCTGCTGGTGCCGCTGGGAACCCTGGGTGAACCAGGCGCCAGGGTTGTCCACGATCAGCCTGACCGAGGCCTGACCGATCGCGCTCTCGTTGTTGGCCACCTGGCCCGTCCGCACCATCGCCACCACGGCGTTGCGAAGCTGCTGCGCCTTCGCCGCCGTCAGTGACGGTTGCGGCACCGACCAGGTGACCGCATTGTCCGTCTCCACGATCACCACCGCGGGCTTCGCGGCCTCGAACACCCCGTCTGACGTGAGCGCGGAGGCCGCGCTGGCGGGGATGCACGCCACCAGCACCGCGACCGCGGCCACGGTCGCCAAAAGCCTTCCTCTCACGCCAACTCCCCCCCTCATCTGCCGGGGGGTCAGGGGGGGCAAGTCGTCTTCCTCAGCTCTCAACGCCGGCCGAGCCAGGCCAGGCACGCTGCCGCCGCGATGGCCGCCAGGACGCCGAGGCCGGTCAGCGTCGGGCCGCCCGGCAGCGGAATGGTCCAGGCCAGCAGCAGCAGGGCGCCGAGCGCGACAGCGGCCAGCGACAGCGTCCCGATCGCGACCGCCCGGCCGAGCCACGCACGGCCACCGCGACGGGCCTCCAGGCCGAGCCAGCCCAGCTCGGCGCACAGCAGGAGACCGGCGGCGTAGGCGGGTGCGCCCAGGTCGAGCGGTGCGGCGCGCACCTCCAGCGAGGCCAGGTACTCGACGCCGAGCAGGCCGACCGCCCACGGCAGCGCACCCGGCCAGGGCATCGCGAGCGCGGCAGCGTAGAGCGCGACCGCGATCGCTCCCAGCGCCCCGACGAGGCCGAGCGCCGCCGGCTGACCCACCGCGGGAGCCAGCGCCAGCGCCGCGGCCAGGGGCAGGCCGGCGGGGACGATCGCCAGCGACAGGCGAGCCCCGTTCACGTCCGAACCAGGCGCGCGTCGCGCCGGAATCGACCGGCCGCGGCCAGCACCGGCTCCAACGGCTCACCCCGCCGCCACGTGACGACCGGGACCCCCATCGCGAGGAAGCGTCCCCGCAGCGCCTCGCGCTCCATGGACCACAGCCGGAACGCGAGCCGCTCCGCCTCGCGCCCGCCCGGCCTGACGAAGGCGAGTGGCGAGAGCTCCACGACCGAGAGGTCGTAGCCGCGACCGCGGAGGTCGATCAGCGCGCCCAGCGTCCTGTCGTCCAGGAGCGGGGTGAACGCCACGACCAGCGACTTGGGCGGAAGGGTGCGGCGCGGGATCACGTCCAGGCCCTTCCACGCGTAGCTGAGGACCACCTGCGTGTCGATCAGCGCGTCCACGAGCCGGTACAGCTGGCGCTCGCCCATGGCCGGGCGCAGCCAGCGCAGGGTGCCGCCGAAGCCGACCAGGCCCACCCGGTCGCGCCTGCGCAGGTAGCCGTCGATCAGCGCCGCGGCCGCCCGGACCGTCATCTCCAGGCTGGTGCTCGACGGATCGGGCAGGTCGGTGAACGTGTCCAGGAACAGCACCACGTCCGAGTTCCGCTCCGGCCGCATCTCGTTGACGTGGAGCTCGCCGCGCCGGGCGCTCGCCCGCCAGTTGACCCGGTGCACGCGGTCGCCGGGCACGAACGGCCGGATGTCGGCGAACTCGATGCCGTCGCCCTTCAGCCGCGAGACCTCGTTGCCGGCGAATGCCTGCGTCTCCGCCGGCCGGAGCAGCCGGCGCACGGACTCGGGCCGCGGATAGACGCGCAGCGGCAGCAGGTGGCGCTCGTCCTCGCGGTAGGTGAAGAGGCCGAGCGGGTCGCGAGCGCGCAGCCGCACGTCGCCGACCAGCCGCCCGCCCCAGCGCCGGCACTCGAGGCGGCGGCGATACGTGCGCGCCGAGCCGGCGGCCAGCGCTCCGGCCGGCTCGGTGCTGGAGCGCCGCTCGACGAGACCCGCCGGCAGGCTGACCTCGACGTCCAGCCAGGCGACGGGGCTGCGCGCCGTGATGGTGACCTCCAGCTCGACGTCCTCGCCCTCGAGCGCCCGGTCGCGGTCCAGCCGGACGGTGACGTCCAGATCGGGCTCCCGCGCCAGCGCCAGGCCGGCGGCCGCGGCCAGGAGCAGGGCCGCCGCCAGGATGACCGGCTCCGGCCGGGCGAGCAGCAGGCCGGCCAGCAGACCCGCACCGCCAAGCGACAGGTAGGCGGACAGCCGTCCGGAGACCGTGGTAATCCAGTCCGCCGTCAATCGGCCCGCGGCGTCGACACCGCCTCCAGGCACTCCCTCACGACCTCCTCGCCGCGCACCCGCTGCACCCACAGCTCGGGGCGGAGGGTGATGCGATGACCCAGCGCCGGCACCGCGACGGCCTTGACGTCCTCGGGCACCACGAAGTCGCGGCGCTGGAGGGCGGCGCGGCTGCGCGCCAGCTTCAGAACCGCCAGCGAGCCGCGGGGGCTGGCGCCGAGCTGGACGCGCGAGCTGTTCCGCGTGGCGGACACCACGTCGACGATGTACCGCCCGACGCCGGGATCGACGTGCACCCGCTCGATCGCCTCCCGCATCGCCAGCAGGTCGGCGGCGGTCGCGCGGGGCTCCAGGACGATCTCGTCGCGGCGGTGCGCCAGCCGGCGCTCCAGGACCTCCCACTCCTGCTCCCGCGTCGGGTAGCCGACGGCCAGGCGCAGGAGGAAGCGGTCCAGCTGGGCCTCCGGCAGCGGATACGTCCCCTCGTACTCGATCGGGTTCTGCGTGGCGATGACCGTGAAGGGCGGCCGCAGCGGGTGGCAGGCGCCGTCGACGGTCACCTGGTGCTCCTGCATGGCCTCCAGCAGCGCGGACTGCGTCTTGGCCGGCGCCCGGTTGATCTCGTCGGCCAGCAGCAGGTTCGTGAAGATCGGGCCGGGCCGGAACTCGAACTCGGACGTGCGGGGGCTGAAGATCGCCGAGCCGGTCACGTCCGACGGCATCAGGTCGGGCGTGAACTGGATGCGCTTGAAGTCCAGCCGCAGGACCTGGGCGAACGAGCGGGCGATCAGCGTCTTGGCCAGTCCGGGGACGTCCTCGATCAGGACGTGCCCATCGCTCAGCACGCCGAGCAGCACCAGCTCCAGCGCCTCCCGCTTGCCGACGATGGTCCGCTCGACCTCGTCGAGGATGTGCCCGGCGAGCGTGCCCACCTCGGCGAGCGTCAGCTCCTCAGAGCGCGTCGAGCCCATCCACGACCCTCCTGATGCTCGACAGCTCCATGCCTGGCGCGTTCCGATCATCGGGCTCCGGCCGGTCGGGGCGGACCAGGTCCCACGCTTCCGGCCCGATCAGCGTCCTCACCCGGTCGGGCTGGGCGTCGAGGCGGACGCCCCGGACGGCCAGCCGGTGGGCGGCGACCCTCCGGACGTGTGGGCGCAGGCGGTAGTGCACGTCGAACGCGGTGCCGAGCGAGAAGTCCACCGCGTGCTCCAGCTCCTCGAGCGCCCTGACCCGCTCGGGACGCGGCCGCCGCCACCATCCCCACCGCAGTCGGAGGCCGGCGACGTCGCGGACCGTCCAGCGCGCGAGCGCCCGCTCCGTCACGGCGCTGAGCCCGATGGCGCCCAGGGCCACCAGCCAGAGGCGCAGCGCCAGGTTCGGGTGGGGTACGCGCAGAAGAATCGCCGCCAGCAGCGGCACGGTCACCAGGCCCACTCGCCGGCCGAGCCGGGGCAGCACGGGGCTACGTGGCAAGGCGCAGGCCGTCCCGCACCGCCACCAGGCCGCCGAGCGCCTCGTCGCGCATGGCTGGAGTCACGTCGTGCAGGCTGAAGCGCGCCCACTCGAAGAGGCCGGCCAGCCGCTCCAGCCAGGCCGCTTCCACGCCCAGCTCGGCGCCGGCGCGCGCCGCGTACTCGAACGGCGCCTCCGAGTCGCGCCGCGGCAGGCCATGGCGCGCCAGCACCCGCTCCAGTCTGGTCCACGCCCTGAGCACCGCCCGGCGCGGGTCGATCTCTCCCAGCACGTCCTCGATCGCGTCGTCGAGCACGGCCCGCAGCCGCGCGACCGGCAGCGCCCGGGCCCGCGACGGGCGCGGCCGCAGCGCCCACCAGAGCGCGACGCCGGCGGCGATCAGCAGCACCGCCACGATGGCCGCGGCGACCCAGTCGACGCCGGCCGGCGGCGCGGGTCGCGCGGGCGCCGCCAGGTTCGGCGCGAGCCGGCCGCCAGCGCCGCCGGGGCTCCCGACGAGCGGCAGACCGCCACGCCGGCCGCGCAGCGCGAGGGCGACCAGGACCGCCAGCAGAGTGGTGGCGAGCGTGGTCAGCGCGGTGGCCAGGGGCCGGCGCCGGCGCGGCGGGAGCCTGATCTCCTCGCCGGGCCGCGGCCAGAGCGCCCACGCGACGACCAGCAGGCTGACCAGGACCAGCGCGACGAACAGGTAGATCGCCACGTCGAGCAGCACCCTGGTCGGGTCGGCGCTCAGGAGCGGCCCTCCTGACCCGCTCTCGGGCCGGCTCGCCAGCGCCACCAGCGGCAGGAGCAGCACAACCCCGGCCACCGCCAGGAGGACGCCACTCGTCCCGCTCTTCCACGCTCGGAGTCTAAGCACTATCCCAAAAGTTCTGTCGGTGATGGGACTCCGGGTTGCACTCTCAGCGGCTGCCGGCCCGGTCCTCGGAAGCGACGGTCGCGACCAGGCGCGCTGACGGTGGCTGGGCGGCGGCGAACATCCATGCGCCCGAGTATGCCGAATC
>DASYBH010000332.1:0-4407 GCA_036500885.1 Candidatus Dormiibacterota bacterium | reverse complement strand
GTACGCGAGGCAGTCGCCGAAGTTGAGCTTGGCAGGATGGCGGCCCCTCCCATACCGAAGCCAGGCCTCTGTGGCAAGCTGCGAGTGCGCCGAGTCGAACGGGACGACGACGATCCCAGCCCGCTCCACCATCAGGGAGAGGAGGCGCTGGCTCCCCTCGCCGAGGCGTGCCGCCAGCACGATCGCGGTCTCGGCCAGCGTCGGCGCGCCGATGCCCACGACTGTAGCGGCGCCGATCTTGTTGAGGAACTCCTCCTCCTCCGGCTCCCGAAAGACGATCGCGACGATCGCTGAGGTGTCGAGGATCAAACGCCCTCGGGGCCGTAGCCGAGGATCGCGTCCTGCTCCTCGGGGCTCGGACCATGGCCGATCATCGCGGCAGGAATCGTCGGCCAGATCTCGTCCTCCAGCAGGGCGCGCAGTCCTCGCACACGGTCCCCTGCTGCACGTCGTAGGATCAGGCGCTCGCGGCGCTCCCGGAGCGCCGTCCGGATGGCGCCTGTCTTGGACTCACCGGTCAAGGCCGCGTGGTGGGCGGTGAGGGCTTCGAACCCCCGGCCTCCTCGGTGTAAGCGAGGCGCTCTGGCCAGCTGAGCTAACCGCCCGTGTGGCCCGACCAGTCTACGGAGCCGCGAGCAGTTCCAGCGCCCGGTTGAGCTGGGTGTCGCTCGCATGGCCCCGCGCGAACTGCACCACGTCGAACATCGCTTGCTTGTCGGCCAGCGCCACCGGGGCGTCGGGTGTCAACCCCTGCTTGTCGATGGTGCGCTTGTTGGGCAGGTACCAGTGAGCGACCGTCAGGTGCAGGTCGCCGCCGTTGTCCAGCCGGTAGTCGATCTGCACCGATCCCTTGCCGAACGTCTTGGCGCCCACCAGTCGTGCCCGGCCGCGCGCCTGGAGCGACCCGGCCACGATCTCGGAGGCGGACGCGGAGTTCTCGTTCACCAGCACCACGAGCGGCACCTGGGTCGCGGGGTGACTGCCTTCCACGTTGGTCGTGTCCACCTGGCCGTCACGGCTCCGCTGCTCGAACGCCTCGCCGCTGGCGATGAAACGGCTGATCACCGCCGCCGCCGCGCTGACGTAGCCGCCCCCGTTGTCGCGCAGGTCCAGCACAACGCCCCTGGCGCCCGGCTGACCGGCCTGCAGCTGGGCGTCGAACTCCTGCTGCGTCGAGTTGCCGAACTGGTAGATGCGCATGTACAGCACGTCGCCCTCGAGCCTCATGGACTGCACCGTCGGGCTCTGGAAGTTCTCGCGGGTCACGGTGACATCGCTCTCAGGGCCGCTGGCGCCGCGCCGCACGTGCATGGCGACCGGTGTTCCGGCCGGCCCGCGGATCAGCGCCGACGTCCGTTCCTGCGTCAGGTTGTGCGTGTCCAGGCCACCGATGCTGAGGATCACGTCATCGGTCTGCAGGCCCGCCCGTAGCGCGGGCGAGTTCGGCAGCACGCCGCCGACGACCGGGTAGCCGTTCTGGTAGTTGACGTAGATCCCGATCATCCCCGGGTGCCGGCCGGCGTACTGGTCCTGCTGGAGCCGATATTCATCCGGGCTCAGGTACGTGCTGTACGAGTCGCCCAGCGACTGCACCATGCCCTTCACCGTTCCCGCGGAGAGCTTGCCGGAGTCGACCTTCGGATCGTAGTAGTGCGCCTCGATCACGCGAAGCGCCTGGTCCATCGTGGCACGATCGGCCTGGCCGCGAGGCGCACCCACCTGCAGGAGTGGCACGTACTCCGGGAAGGTCTGGTCGACATAGGCGCCGGCCGTGAAGACGGCCAGCAGGAGCAGGAGGCCACCGAGCCCCATCAGCCCACGGCGGAGGAGCGTCACGCCAGGTAGCTGAGCGGATTCTGGTAAGCGCCGTAGAACCGAATTTCGAAGTGCAGGTGCGGACCAGTGGAGAAGCCCGTCGATCCCTCAGCGCCGATCACCTGGCCACGCCGCACCGGCTGGCCGGTCGTGACCGCGATCGCGGAGAGATGGGCGTACAGGGTGGCGAAGCCGTTGCCGTGGGTCATCAGCACGAAGTTACCGTAGCCGCCACCCCACCCGTAGTTGACGTAGGACACGATCCCAGCGTCGGCCGCGCCGATCGGGGTGCCGAAGCCGCAGCCGATGTCGATGCCCGTGTGGATGTGTCGGGTCGGGCAGTTCGGATCGTACGGCTCGCCCAGCAGGTCGGTGCACCCGAACCCCTGGGTGACCGGCCCCCGCTCCGGCCAGGCGAAGCGCCCGGAGCCGCCACCCAGCCCGCGCGCCGCGCCGTCGTACTGCGCCTGGAGCTGGGTCACGAGCTCGTCGATCTGCGCCTTCTCGGCCTCCACCTGCTGGCGCTGAACCTGGTACTGCGCCTCCAGCTGCTCGTAGTACGCCAGCGCGGCCTGCTGGGCGGCGCGCGCCTGCAGCAACCGCGCCTCCTCGTCCCGCTGCTGCTCGAGCAGGCTGGCCTGCTCGGCGCGCTGCCGGTCCAGCTGCTGCGACAGGTCCCTGACCCGGTCCCGCTCCACGCGCAGGGCATTGACCAGCCGCTGGTCGCTGCGGACGATCTCCTGCATGATCACGACTCGGTCCACCAGCTGGGTGAACGTGCGCGACGTCACCACCAGCTCCAGGTAGTCGAAGGAGCCGTGTTTGTCGAGCGAGCGGACGCGCTGGCCCAGCAGGCCCTGGCGGACCTCCAGATGGGCTTCCCGGCGGGTGATCTCCGCCTCTGTGAAGCGAATCTGGCGCTCGAGATCCGACAGCTTCGCCTGCGTGTCGGCGATGGCGGCCTGCTGGCGGCGGATCTGGACGCTGAGCTCGTCGATGTAGGCGCGCGTCCATTTCGCCTTCTGCTGCGCGTCCGCGACGCTGCGCTGGATGTCCTGCAGCTTCTGGTTCGCGTTCGTCTGCGACCGCTTCGCCTGCTCGAGCTGCTGGCACGTCGTGTCGCCGCTGGCGCAGTCCGTGGCGCGGACCGGCGCGGCTGCGCCGGAGACGGTCAGGAGCGCGGCGGCCAGCAGGACGGAGACGGGTCGCATCACAGCCGGACGAAGCGCCGGACCCCGATGTAGCTGCCCAGCGCGCCCAGCAGCGCGCCGGCCGCCAGCAGGTCGTGGCCGAGCACCGCCACGAACCGCGGGTCGTAGGACAGGGGGACGAAGAACAGCGCCGACTGGAACGTCTGCACGAACGGCCGGTAGGCGGCGACCAGGATGCCCACAGCGAGGCCGGCGGCGATCGATCCCGTCATCACCCCCTCGACCACGAACGGGCCGCGCACGAACCACTCCGTGGCGCCGACGAGCTTCATCACCTCGATCTCCTGGCGCCGGTGGTAGACGGCGGTGCGGATGGTGTTCATCACGATCACCACCGAGGCCACGGTCAGCACGGCGAGCACGCCGAGGCCGCCCAGGGTCAGCCACACCTCCAGCCGGAGCATGTTGCGGACGAAGTCGCCCTGGTAATCGGTCGGATCGACGCGGTCGACGCCACGCCACTGCCTGGCGAGCGCGTCCGCCGCGGACACGTCATCGAGCCGCGCCACGCGGACCTCGAGCTTCGCCGGCACCGGATTGGCCTCCAGCTGCTGCAGGAGCTGCTGGTTGCGCGGGTCGGCGGCGAAGCGGCGCAGCTCCTCGTCCTTGGTGACGAACCGGACGCTCACCACCTCGGGCCGCGCCCGCAGCTGGTCGGCGAAGTCGTACACGACCGGCAGTGGCGTGCCGTCCGCGACGCTGATGCTCAGCACACTCACGCGCTGGCGGTATGCATCGAGCACCTGGCTCAGCGCGTGGCCGAGCAACAGACATCCACCGGCCAGCAGCAGGATGAGCGTGATCGACAGCACCGCGGCCATGCTCACGGCCGCGTTGCGCCAGAAGTTCTGCCAGGCGCTAGCGAGCGCGAAGAGCAGGTGCCGCCAGATCCACATGGTATTTCCCGATCCGCTCGTCCCGTATCACCCGGCCCTTCTCGATCGCCACGACGCGCCTGTTCACCAGGTCGACGATCTCGCGGTTATGGGTGGCCATCACGACCGTCGCGCCCTGCGCATTGATGCCCAGCAGGAGCTGCATGATCTCCCACGCAGTCGCGGGATCCAGGTTGCCGGTGGGCTCGTCGGCCACGATCAGGCGCGGACGGTGCACCAGCGCGCGAGCGATGCCAACCCGCTGCTGCTCGCCGCCGGACAGCTCACAGGGATACTTGCGACCCATGGCGCCAAGCCCCACGGTCTCCAGCGCCCGCGCCGTGCGCCGCGCGATGGTGCGGCGCGACTCACCCAGCACACGCAGTGCGAAGGCCACGTTCTCCTGCACGGTCAGGCGAGGCAGGAGCTTGAAGTCCTGGAACACCAGGCCCACCGTGCGGCGGAAGTGTGGCAGCTGGCGGCGCTGCAGAGCGCCCAGGTCGTAG
>DASYBH010000331.1:0-1930 GCA_036500885.1 Candidatus Dormiibacterota bacterium | reverse complement strand
AGGGACGCATGAAGCAGGCGCTGCACGCGGAGTGGACGAAGCTGCGCACCGCGCCGGGCACCGCCTGGCTGCTGCTCGCGTGCATCGCCCTGACCGTGGCGCTGAGCACGATGGCCGCGGCCGCCGTGACCTGTCCATCCGCCGGCTGTGACCTGGACCCGGCCAGGGTCAGCCTCACCGGGATCGACCTCGGCCAGGCGGTCGTGGCCATCCTGGCCGTGCTGGCGATCGGCGGCGAGTACAGCACCGGCATGATCCGCGTCACCCTGGCGGCGATGCCACGCCGGATCGCCGTCCTGGCCGCCAAGGCAGCGGTTCTCACCGGCGCGGTGCTCGTCGCCGGGGCCATCGCCGTGCTCCCGTCGGTCCTGGCCGGGCGGCTCATCCTGCCCGGCCAGGGCTTCACCGCGGCGCACGGCCACGCGCCGCTGTCACTGGCCGACGCGCCGGTGCTGCGCGCCGCCGCCGGCTCGGTCCTGTACCTCGCCCTGATCGCCCTGCTCAGCCTGGGAGTCGCCACCGCCGTGCGGGACCCGGCCGCGGCCGTCGGGGTCGTGCTCGGCCTGCTCTACCTCTTCCCGATCGTCGCGCAGGTGGTCACCGACCTGGAGTGGCGGCGGCACCTCCAGCAGATCGCGCCCATGAGCGCCGGGCTCGCCATCCAGGCCACTACCGGCCTCGACAGCCTGCCCATCGGCCCATGGGCCGGGCTTGGCGTGCTCGCCGCATGGGCCGCGGCCGCGCTGGTGGTTGGCGCGCTGCTGCTCCGGCTGCGCGACGCGTGAGCGACAGTGCTCACGGCTCCTGCTCCAGGCTCATGAGCTGGCATGGCAGGAGACGAGGGCGGCCAGGTCCGTCCGGGCGCCGACCTGGAGCTTGGCACGTCAGTCCGGGCTGCTCACCTCGTGATGAGCGACCGTGGCCGCGATGCGGTAGCCCACGCCCGGCGTGGTCGTGATGACCGGAGGGTCGCCGAGCTTGCGCCGCAGGCGGCCGATGGTCACGGTCACGGTGTTGGTGAACGGGTCGGCATGCTCATCCCAGACCTGCTCCAGCAGGTCACCGGCGCTGAGGAAGGCGGGCGCCGCGCGCAGGAGCGCTTCCAGGAGGCCGAACTCCTTGACGGACAGGTCCAGCAGCCGCCCGTTGCGAGTGACCGCGCGGCGCAGCGGGTCGAGCTCGATCCCCGCCGCCCGCAGGACGCGTGACCGCGCGCCGGGCTGGCGGCGGGCGAGCGCGCGGATGCGCAGGACGAGCTCGGGGAAGTGGAAGGGCTTGGCGAGGTAGTCGTCAGCTCCCAGACCCAGGCCGCTCACGCGGTCGCCGGGCGAGCCGGCGGCCGTCAGCATGAGGATCATCACGCGCTCGTCGCGCTCCGCGATCATCCGGCAGAGCGCGTCCCCGTGGATTCCCGGCAGGTCACGGTCGAGCACGACCACGTCGTACGGGTTGACGTCGATCTTGGCCGCCGCCTCCAGCCCGTCGTGGGCCGCGTCCACGGCCATGCCCTGGTCGCGCAGGCCCTCGACCAGCACGTCGGCGAGCGACAGCGAGTCCTCGACCACCAGCACCCTCATCGCGCCGCGACGCTCGCCGGCGCAGCCCCGGTCGCCCGGGGAAGCACGATGCCGGCCCGCAGCCCGCCCTCCGCCCGGGCGTGGAGGTCGAGCGTGCCACCGTGCGCCTGGGCGATGGCGGCGACGATGGACAGACCGAGGCCGGCCCCCCGGTCGGAGCCTGTCCGGTCGGCGCCGAGGCGCCGGAACGGCTGCGCCAGCTGCGCGACCTCGCCCTGGTCGAGGACGGCCCCGCCGGTCTCGACGACGAGCCGGGCCAACCCGCCCTCGACGCCGGTGGCGACCCGGATCCAGCCTCCCGGCTCGTTGTGGCGGACCGCGTTGTCCACCACGTTGTCCACCATGCGGCGCAG
>DASYBH010000330.1:0-5628 GCA_036500885.1 Candidatus Dormiibacterota bacterium | reverse complement strand
GTCCGGACCATCCCCGCGCCATCCAGGTCCTGAGCAACCTCGGGCTCGTCTTCGCCGACCAGAAGCAGTTCGAGCAGGCCGAGGCGCTCTACCGGAGGGCGCTGGCGGTGACCGAGCAGGCGCACGGCCCCGACCACGCGTCCCTGGCGGTCTACCTGCACAACCTGGCGGGCCTCCACCGCGAGCGCGGCGAGCTCAGCGTCGCGGAGGGGCTCCATCGCCGGGCGCTGGCCATTCAGGAGAGCGCGATGGGCCCCGACCACCCCACCATCGCGCACCACCTGACGGGGCTGGCCGGGGTGCTGGAGGGGCAGGGGCGGCTGGACGAGGCGGACGCCGCAGCCCATCGAGCGCTGGCCATCTGGCGGCGGGCGCTGGGCGGGGGCCACAGCCTGCTCGCCCAGACGCTGGAGGTGCTCGCCAGGGTCGCCGCCGCGCGGGGCAAGCCGACCGAGGCCGCCGCCCTGCTGCGGGAGGCGTTGGGCATCAGCCGGCAGGAGCTGGGGCCCGCGCACTGGCGGACCGCCAGGCTGGAGTCCGAGTACGCGGACCTGATGGGCGGTCAGCTGGAGGCTTGCTGAGCGAGGCTGGGTGATCCTGGAAGATGCACCCGGACACTCGGGCAGGGCCCTGGCTTCCGGCCACCCGGGGACTGAGATGCGATAACGATATCCGTCCGCGGGTCAGCCACGCCCCCATCCTCCATATGATGCTGAGATGCCCGTGATCGGAGTTGCGCACAGACGTCTCGAGGGCGGCACCAAGGTGACAGGCGCCACCCGCTTCACCGCCGACCTCGATCTCCTCGGCCTGGCCCACGCCCGGCTGTTGCTGAGCCCTCTTCCCGCCGCGCGCATCGTGCGGCTCGACCTCGAAGCCGCGCGCAAGGCGCCCGGCGTGCTCGCCGTCGCCGGCGGCGCGGACCTGCCCGAGCTGGACCTGTCGGGTCCCGACCTGCCACTCGCGAGAGACAGGGTGTTCTTCACCGGCCAGCCCGTCGTGGCCGTCGTGGCCGAGTCCGAGGCCCAGGCCGCCGACGCCATCGAGCTGGTGGACGTGGAGTACGAGGCGCTGCCCGCCGCCGTCGACCCGCTGGAGGCGATGGTCGATGGCGCGCCCGTCGTGCTCGACGCCGGCGGCGCGGGCCTTGACGACTCCGGCGCCCATGGCGCGAGCGGCGGCGGCCAGCAGACCGCCGAGCGGCTGCCCAACGTCACTGCCCAGGTCCGCTTCGCGGAGGGCGACGTCGACGCCGCGCTGGCCGCCAGCGCCCTGGTCGTGCGCGGCCGCTACGTGGTGCCGGCCGTCCACCAGGGGTTCATCGAGACGCACCTGGCGGTGGCCCGCCCCGAGCCGGGTGGCGACCTGACCATCTGGACGCCGACCCAGGGCACGTTCCTGACCCGCAACACGGTCGCCTCCCAGCTCGGCGTGCCGGCGAGCCGGGTCCGTGTCGTGCCCATGCCGGTCGGCGGCGGCTTCGGGGGCAAGGTCTGCCTGATCGAGCCCCTGGTGGCGCTGCTGGCCCGCCTGACCGGCCGGCCCGTGCAGCTCGCGCTCACCCGGACCGAGGAGTTCGCGATGGGCAGGGGGGGCAACGGCTCGATCGTCGACCTGGAGCTGGGCGCCAGCCCGGACGGCGACCTGACGGCGCTCAGGGCACGCATCGTCTTCGACAACGGCGCCGGCCAGGGCGGCCTCGGCGGCCTGGCCGGGATGTTCCTGGGCGGCACGTACCGGCTGCCCGCCTACGAGATCACCTCGCTGGACGTCGCGACCAACAAGACGCCGGTGGCTGCCTACCGGGCGCCCGGCGCGCCCCACTGCTACTTCGCGCTCGAGTCGGCCGTCGACGAGGTCGCCGAGCGGCTCGGCATCGACGGCATCGAGCTCCGTCTGCGCAACGCCTCGCGCGAGGGGGACCGGCGTCCGGACGGTCAGCTCTACCCGCCGATCGGGCTGGTCGAGTGCCTGGAGGCCGCCCGCCGCCACCCGCTCTCGACCGAGCCGGTGGGCCCGGGCGAGGGGGTCGGCGTGGCCGTCGGAGGCTGGGGCGGCGGTCGTGAGCCGGCCGCGGCCGGGTGCCGCGTCGAGCCGGACGGCAGCCTGCTGGTCCACGTCGGCTCCAACGACATCAGCGGCACGGACACGACGCTGGCGATGATCGCGGCGGAGGCCTTCGGCGTGCCGCTGGAGCGGGTGCGGATCGACCAGGGCGACAGCGCCTCGGCCCCGTACGCCGGCATGGCCGGCGGCAGCAAGATCATCTACACGGTGGGACCGGCCGTCCAGAAGGCGGCGGAGGAGGCCAGGCGACAGCTCCTGGAGATCGCGTCCGAGGAGCTGGAGGCCGCTGTCGAGGACCTGGTCATCGAGGACGGCGAGGTCCGCGTGGCCGGCGTGCCGGGCCGCTCGCTGGGGATCGGCCGCGTGGCCAGCCTCGGCGCGCAGTTCGGCGGACGCTACATGCCGGTGCTGGGCCAGGGCAGGCACGTGGTCACCAAGCAGTCGCCCATGTTCACGGTCCACCTGGCGCGGGTGCGCGTCGATCCCGAGACGGGTGAGTGGCGGCTCCTCGCCTACGCCGCCATCCAGGACGTCGGCAGGGCGCTGAACCCGCCGGAGGTGCGGGGCCAGGTCCACGGCGGCGCGGTGCAGGGCCTGGGCCGGGCGTTCGGCGAGGAGCTGGCCTGGGACGGCGAGGGGCAGCTCCGGACGGGCACCTTCATCGACTACGGCATGCCCACCATCGACCAGATCCCCGAGATCGGCGTCGAGCTGGTGGAGGTGCCGTCGCTGTACGGGCCGTTCGGAGCCAAGGGTGTCGGCGAGCCGCCGGCCGTGCCGGGGCCCGCGGCCATCGCCAATGCCATCAGGGCCGCCTGTGGCGTCAGGATGACGGAGATGCCTGCCGACTTCATGCGTCTGGTGCGCTCGATGGGGTGAAGCGGGCCACCGAGATACCCGCCGAACTTGCCGAGCGCGTCCTCGGCGCGATCGCGGACGCGGTGGTGGCGTACGACCGGGAGGGGCGCGTCATCTGCTGGACCGGCGCGGCGCCGCGGCTCTACGGCGTGTCCGCCGCCGAGGCGCTCGGCAGGCGCATAACGGAACTGTTCCCCGACCTGCTGCCGAAGGACCCGATCGAGATGTCGACGCTGGGCGGGGCGGAGAAGCTGGACTCGGTGTTCCGGGCCGGCCTCGACGGGCCGGCCGTCGCGCTCACCACCACCCTGATGCGCGGAGAACGTGGGGTGATCGAGGGCGTGGTCTCGATGTGCCGGCCGATGGGCGGCTGGCTCGACCCCGTCGAGCGGGCCGGCCGGCCCCGCCGCCAGTGGCACCGCACCCTGGGCGGCATCGTCCAGGAGCTGGTCCCCGCCGCGATGGACGCGTCCGAAGCGCTGACCCGGATGCTGGTGGGCCAGGCGCGGCGGCTGCTGCCGGGCTGCGAGTGCCTGCTGGCGGTGGTGCCCAGGGAGCAGCAGGAGCGTTTCCGGGTGGTGGCCGGCGCCGGGCCGTGGGCCGAGCGCCAGGTGGGCGCCGAGTGGCCGCGGACAGGCACCCTCGCCGGTCGCACGCTGCAGGACGGGCGGCCGCTGGAGAGCACCCGGCTCCGCGAGCTGGGCGAGCCGATCGCGACACTGGTCAGCGCGGGGATCCGGTCGGGCCGCGTGGTCCCGCTCTGGACCTCGCTGCCGCTGCCCGACGGCCGGCAGGCGCTGGGGGTGCTCGCCTTCTATCGCACCACGCGGGCGTACTTCACCCCGTACGAGCGGCGGCTGATGGGCGAGTTCGCCCGGCTGGTGTCGCTCTCGCTCCAGCGGGCGGAGCTGATGCGCAGCGCCGCTGACGCGTCCGCCCGTCTGCAGACCGGCGTCGACGTGGCGGTCGAGCTGGGGGTGACGCTCGACCCCAGCGAGGTGATGGGCCGGCTGGTCCGGCACGCGGCGGCGGCGGTGAACGC
This sequence comes from Candidatus Dormiibacterota bacterium, assembly GCA_036500885.1. Lineage (GTDB taxonomy): Bacteria > Chloroflexota > Dormibacteria > Dormibacterales > Dormibacteraceae > CF-161. Next base: position 1,661 of record DASYBH010000330.1, on the reverse strand, counting down.
GGAGCGGGTGGCGCTCCTGCTGATCGAGGGCTCGGAGGCCGTCGTCGACGAGGCGTACGACGGGAGCGAGGCCGGCCGCCCACCGCCCGCCGGCGCGCGGTTTCCGATCTCCGAGCTGGTGTCGGGAGACGAGCCCATCATCCAGCAGGCGGTCGACGACCGGCGGCCGCAGATGGCCGGCAACTACCGCGTGCCAGGGGTGCGGGACGTGTCCGAGTGGGGCCAGGCGGGCCCGCGCCACACGCTGACGCTGCCGCTGGTGCTGGGCGGTTCGGTCGTCGCCGTGCTCCTGGTGAGCCGGCTGCACGACCAGCCGTTCACCCGGGAGGACGCGCTGACGCTCCAGCTCGTGGGCAACGTCGCGCTGCTGGCCCACCGCAACTCGCGCCTGTACGCGGAGGCGCAGGAGGCCAGCAAGGCCCGCAGCGACTTCCTGAACATGGCCGGGCACGAGCTGCGAACGCCGCTGACGGTCATCAAGGGCTACCTGTCGATGCTCGGCGACGGCAGCCTCGGCCCGGCGCCGCCCGGCCTGCGGCAGCCGATCGAGCTGCTGTCGTCCAAGGCCGAGGAGCTGGGCTCGCTCGTGGACGACCTGCTGTTCACCTCGCGGCTCGACTCGGGCCGGCTGCCGGCGCATCCGATGCGGCTCGATCTGCGGGTCGCGGTCGAGGAGGCGGCGAAGCGGGCCGCTGCGCGCGTCCACCTGCTTGGCGGCGAGCTGGAGACGGAGGTGGTCGACGAGGCGCTGGTGGTCAGCGCCGACCCCGAGCACGTGGCGAGGGTGCTCGACAACCTGGTCAACAACGCGCTGACCTACCGCCGTCCCGGCCAGCCGGCCTGGGTGCGGCTGTCGGCCGCCGTGGAGGACGGCATGGCGGTCGTCAGCGTGGAGGACCGGGGCCGGGGCGTGCAGTTCGAGCTGCGCGAGCGCATCTTCGAGCGGTTCGTGCGCGGTGAGCAGGCGGCCGCCGGCGCGCCGGGGACGGGCCTCGGCCTCTACATCAGCCGCCAGCTGGCGGCCCGGCACTCCGGCAGGCTGGAGCTCGATCACAGCGTCCCCGGCCAGGGCAGTCGCTTCTCGCTGCGGCTGCCGCGGGTGGCCGCCTCCCTGTGAACCGCTCCTCTCAGGTCCTGCGCGCGCTCGGGGACCCGGTGATCGTGGTCGATCGCGACGGCGACGTGATGGTCTGGACGCCGGCCGCCGAGCGGCTGCTCGGGTTTCCCGTCGACGAGGTGATCGGCAGGCCGCTCCCGGAGATCGGCGTCCGGCTGGACACGCTGCTCCCGGGTCGCGAGCGCCGGGTCACGCTGCGCCGGCGGGAGGGCGGGACGTTCCCCGCGACGCTCACGGCGACGGAGCTGCCCGGCCCCGACGGCGGGGTGGACGGCCACGTGCTGGTGGTGAAGGACCTGACACCCTGGATCGGCCCCGGCGGCGAGTGGGCCGCGATCACCGAGACGATGGTCGTCGAGGAGCGGCTCGGCGCGGCGTTCCGGGGCATCGTCGAGGCCACCGGCTCGGACATGGACCGGGGCGGCAGCCGGCTCGAGCCGCTGGCGCAGAGCCTGGCCGACCAGGGGAGGCGCCTCCTGCCCGGCATCTCGTGCCTGATCGCCGTCGTGCCAGCGACCCGGCAGGACGTGTTCCACTGCCTGGC
>DASYBH010000329.1:0-6294 GCA_036500885.1 Candidatus Dormiibacterota bacterium | reverse complement strand
CGAATGACGCGCGGTGACCGCACCGGCCAGGATGACCTGGCCCCACAAGATCGAAATTGCGCCTGGGCGGGCAGACGTTCCCCACCCCCGGCGAACTCCGGCGCCGCCTCCCGAACGGCCCTTCGACCGCTTGCACGACCGCCGCTCTGCCAGGCTGAGCTACACCGGCTCGACGGTCGTTGTACGGGACGTCGCCGAGTGAGATGCGGCCCTGGTTGTGCCAGTCGACGACGAAGCTGGCCGGCAGCAGGACCGCGACCGACGCTCCTCCGAGGACCGACAGCGCCCACGGCGCGCAGTTGGCGAGGGAGAACACCGCAACGACCACCGCAAACGTGGACAGGAACTGGTTGCTGAACCCGAGCGCGATGTGGGCCAGGGCCGCCGCGCCCACGACCAGCAGCACCGGGAACGGCTGCCGGCGCCTGAGGCCGATCGGCAGTGTCGCCATCACGACCAGGCCCAGGTTCAGCCAGAGCGGATCATGGCGGCAGCCGCAGCCGCCCCGCTGCTGCAGCACCGCTCCTGCCGCGACGACCAGCGCCAGCGTCCAGTCCAGCAGGTCGTTCCGAAACCGAACGCGGACCACGGCGTGGATGCTAACCGCGGCTGGCAGCCGCCGCATCCACCTCGCGGGTGATTGCCGGGGATCGGGGGCCCGATCCCACCGATCGGGCCCCCACGCGAAACGAGCGGCCTCAGCCCGCCTGGTCCTCCACGGCGGGCGTGGCCACCTCCTCGAACCTCAGGTGCAGCGCGTCGAGGATCTTGAGCGTCACCGCCAGGGACGTGGGGCGGCCCGAGAAGAACCGGCTCGCTGTGCTGCGGCTGATCCCGACAGCCCTGGCGAGGCTCTCCATGCTGTCGAGCTTTCCCTCGACCTGCCGGGCGACGAGCGCGCGCCGGCAGCGGACGAGGTCGAGCGTGTACGGGATACCCCGATACCACACGGTGACCTGCCTGGGCCGAGAGGCCATCCTCGCGCTCACGAGCGGACCCTCCGGGCTGCGTTCTGGACTGCATCGCGGGTGACCATGCACCACCTCCTTCGCGGATGACCGGCGCGCGCCGGTCTCGATCTGGAAATGCGGACCTTATCTGGATTGCACCTGGAATGCAACCGTATCACTAACGTGCCGCTCGATGAGCGCAACTGGGGCAACGATGGAGCGAAGTCGTGATTCGAATGGCTACGATGTCGGCGACTTGGCAAAACTGCTGCCGATCGACGATGCGGCCGCCCAGGAGGGCGTCAGCCGAACCACCATCTACCGGCTCATTCGCCTGGGTCTGCTCAAGAAGTTTCGGGCGCCGGGTGTAGACCGCAAGACCTACATCGACGTGGAGGCGCTTCGCGAGGTGCGCGCCAATCCGCCGCTGCGAGCGGTGGAGTAGCCACGCGGGGCGGTCCCCGGCCGGAGCCGCCTCCGTGCGTCGTGCTGATGGGGTCGATCATGGTGCTGCATCAACTATGCGCCCCCGGAGAGCCCGGAACATGAACGCGCGTTCACCCTTGTCGGTCGCGAGCGATTCGCCCCCCGCCCGGGATGTGCGAATCTACGAACTGGTGGAGGTGGCCGCGCGGGGGAGGGCCCGCGACCCGAAGTGAACCTGTACGCGATCAGCGACCTGCACGTCGCCAGCCCGACGACCCGGCATGCCGTGTCGTCCATCGCCGAGCATCCCGACGACTGGCTGATCCTTGCCGGGGACATCGGCGAGACCGTCCCGCACCTGGAGTGGACGCTGCGAACCCTGCGCCCGCGGTTCCGGCAGCTCGTCTGGGTGCCCGGCAACCACGACCTCTGGACGCTCCCGTCGGACCCGAACCAGTCGCGCGGGGAATCGCGCTACCTGCAGCTCGTCGAGCTGTGCCAGGCGCTCGACGTGCTGACGCCCGAGGACCCCTATCCGACCTGGACCACGCCCGGCGGCGAGACCGTGGTCCTGGCCCCGCTGTTCCTCCTGTACGACTACAGCTTCCGGAGGGCGGGCTCAACCAAGGACGAGGCGATGAACGAGGCGTTCAGCGCCGGAGTCGTCTGCACCGACGAGTTCCTGCTCCACCCCGACCCCTATCCCAGTCGCGAGGAGTGGTGTCACAGCCGCGTGGAGCGGAGCGCGGCGCGCCTCGCGGCGATCCCCAGCCACCGCCCGACGATCCTCATCTCCCACTTCCCGATGCGCCAGGACCTCGTCTTCCTGCCGCGGATCCCGCAGTTCTCGCTGTGGTGCGGCACCACGCTCACGGAGGACTGGCACCAGCGGTTCCATGCGCTCGCGGTCGTGTACGGCCACCTGCACATTCCACGGACGTCGTGGCGCAACGAGGTGCGCTTCGAGGAGGTCTCGCTTGGCCAGCCCAACCATTGGGCGAACCTCCCGACGCCGGACGTGCCCCTCCGCCAGGTGCTGCCCTACCCGTGATCGGCGACCTGCTGCCGGCCACCGTCGTCACCGTCGAGGCAGCCGAGGCCGACTGGACCGCGCGACTGCTGCCCGAGGAGGAGCCGCTGGTCGCCAGGGCGGTGGAGAAGCGCCGGCGCGAGTTCACCGCGGGGCGGACCGCCGGGCGCCGCGCCCTCGCGCGCCTGGGCTGGCCGGACTTCGCGATCGTGGCCGGGCCGCGGCGGGAGCCGGTCTGGCCGCCGGGACTGGTCGGCAGCATCACCCACTGCCGTGGCTACTGCGCGGCCGCCGTCGCCCGTACCTCTGACGTGCGCAGCGTGGGCATCGACGCCGAGCTGCGGGCCCCGCTCCCCGACGGCGTCACGGCGATGATCTGCACGGAGGCGGAGCAGAGGCAGGTCGGGGCGCTGCCGGGCGACCACTGGCCGGCGCTGCTCTTCAGCGCCAAGGAGTCGATCTACAAGGCCTGGTACCCGCTGGCCCGGCGCTGGCTGGACTACAAGGACGCCGACCTCACGATCGACGCCGGTCGCGGCACCTTCAGCGCGCGCATCCTGCTGCCCGTGGAGCCGGGGATCTTTCCCTTGAACCCACTGGAGGGCCGGTTCGCGATCAGCGACGAGCGGGTCTTCACCGCCGTCGTCATAGCCGCGGACTGAGCGCGCGAGGTCAGGAGGCGGCGGCCGTCCGCAGGGCCAGCGCCACGACCTCCTCGAGTCCCAGCTCCATGCCGCGCTGCCTGAGCGCCTCGAAGGCGTCGTGGCCGATGGCGGCTCGGGCCGCGGTGCGACACCGGTCGCTCAGCTGGCGGTAGATCGGGAAGATGGAGGCGCCGGTCCGCTGGCCGAGCGCGTCGACCGCGCCGAAGAGCTGGGCGGCGCGCTCCGCGTTCGACTGCAGCGCGGCGGCGTCCGCCAGGTTGGTCAGCGCGAGCATCAGCGCCCAGGTGTTGTGCTGCTGACCGAGGATCACGATCGCCTCCGGCATCATGTCCTCGACCAGCGCGCAGTTCCCCTGCAGCAGCGTGGCGCGACCGTGGATGTTCAGTGCGATGGCCAGGTGCAGCGGCGCGCCCAGCTCGCGGAGCTCCGCCTGGGCCTCGTGCAGGATCCGGTCGGCGGCGGCGAGCTCCGCCCGCTCCATCGCCAGGTGCCCCTTGCCGATCTTCGCCATCATGGCGGCGTAGGGATTGCCGGAGCCGCGCCCCAGCGTCTCCGCCTCCTCCAGGATCCGGGCGCCACGTTCGAGATCACCCTGATAGAGGCACACGAAGCCCCACATGCTCAAGATGGACGCCAGGGTCTGCCAGTCCTGCGCCTGCCGTGCCTGCCGTGCGCCCTCCTCCAGCATCCCGGAGGCGTCGTCGTAGCGGCCGCGCAGGTAGATCATGCCGGCGCCGACGAACAGCAGCATCGCTCGGGCGGACGCGCTCGACAGGGCCTCGTGCCGGAGCGCGCGTTCCACCCACCGCTGCGCCTCCCGCAGATGGCCGCGGATGGACCAGAACGCCCACAGCGAGTAGCAGATGCGCCCCACCTCGTCGAGCTGGCCCGAATCGACGAACCACCCGAGCGCCGCGCGCAGGTTGTCGTGCTCCAGCTCCAGCCGGTCGAGCCAGGCGGCCTGGGGAGGCCCCAGCAGGTCCCGTGCCGCGGTCAGCACCAGGCGACGAAAGTATGCCGCATGCCGGGCTCGCGCCTCCGCGGCTTCGCCGCTGGCCTCCAGCCGTTCGATCGCATAGGCGCGGATCGTCTCCAGCATCCCGAAGCGGGGCTCCTCGAACCCCACCTGGTGGGTGAGCAGGCTGCTGTCCGCCAGCGCGGTGTGGAGGTCGAGCGCCGTCGTGTCGTCCACCCCGCCGACGGCCGCGGCGGCGTCCAGCGTCCAGCCGTTCTCGAACACCGCCAGCTTGCGGAACAGCGACTGCTCGGCCGGCGTCAGGAGCTCGTGACTCCATCCGATCGTCCGCCGCAGCGTCTGCTGCCGCTCGGGCAGGTCGCGCGGGCCTCCTGTCAGGATGTCGAGCGCCTTGTCGAGCCGGGCCAGCAGCGCTGCCGGCGAGAGGATGCGGGTTCGGGCGGCGGCGATCTCGATCGGCAGCGGCAGTCCGTCCAGCCGGCGGCAGATCTCGGCGGCGACCGCCGGGTCCGGATCGAGCTGGTAGGTCATCGCCGCCGCCGCTCGATCCAGGAACAGCTCGATCGCCGCCGGCGACGTCAGCGGCGGTACCACGTGGACGTGCTCGCCCCGAACCCTGAGCGGCGACCTGCTGGTGGCCACGATGTGCAGCCCCTCGCCGGCGGCCAGGATTGCGGCCACCGCCGACGCCGCGGTGGGGAGGTGCTCCAGGTTGTCCAGCACGAGCAGCATCTGCCGCCTGCGGAGGTAGTCGAGCAGGACGTTCTGCACCGAGCGCTCACCCAGCGCCCGGAGCGCCAGGCTGCGCGCCATGACCGGCAGCACCTGGGGCGGGTCGTCGAGCGCCGCGAACGACACGAACGCAACTCCGTCGGCGAACCGCGAGGCCACCCGTTCCGCGGCCGCGACGGCCAGCCTGGTCTTGCCCACGCCTCCCGGGCCCGTGAGCGTGACCAGCCTGGTCCGGGCCGACAGCACGAGGTCGGCGACCGCCTCCACCTCCGCATCGCGTCCGATCAGGGGCGAGGCCGCGACCGGCAGGTCCGCCGCGTGCTCCCGCTGCGTCAGCCCCGCGATCAGCGCGAAGTGCTCCTCCCTGTTCAGTCCCAGGGCCCCGGCGATGGCCCGAACGGTGTGGACGTAGGGCCGCCGGCGCTCGCCACGCTCCAGCGCGCTGATGGCCTTGGAGCTCAGGCCCGCGCGCTCGGCGAGCTCCTGCTGGGTCAGGCCGGAGCGCACGCGAAGCCTGCGCAGCGCTGCCGCGAACGGTTCGCGTGAGATCGGCGGCCGGTGGCCGCCGAGGTCGTGATGGTGTGGCACGAGATTGCCGCTACGGCAGCGCTGCCGCTGGCACAGCCGTGGACGGCGTCGTTCCCATCGCGAGCTGGACTCCCCTCATAGCCCTCCTCCCCCCCTCATCCGCCGGGGGGTCAGGGGGGCAAGTCGTCTTCCTTTCCAGTGATCCGCGGGGGAGGGCGCGCCTCCCCCGCGCGGATCTCAGTGGCGACCCAGCGCGCGCTCCAGCGGCTGGGCCAGCAGGTGGTTCAGCACCCAGGACGCGATGCCGATCAGGATGGCGCCCACGAAGGCGCTCCAGAACCCGTCGATGGTGAGCGCCGGCACGAGATATGCCGCCAGCGCCAGCAGCAGCGCATTCAGGACCAGCAGGAACAGGCCGAGCGTGAGGATGCTGATCGGCAGCGTCAGCAGCTTCAGCACGGGCCCGAGGATGGCGTTGATCAGTCCGAACGCGGCAGCGGTGACCAGGTAGCCAGAGACGCCACCGTGCACCTGGATGCCCGGAACCAGGCGCGTGGTCACCACGAATGCGAGCGCCACCACCACCCAGCTCACGAGCACGCGAAGCAGGAGGTTCATCGGCAACGGATGGCTACGCCTCGCCCGACGAGTGAGCGGCCGCGTCGGCCTCCATCTGCTTGCGGAGGCTCAGCGGGCGCATGTCGGTCCAGACGTCGTTGACGTACTCGAGGCACTCGGCCTTGAGCCCCTCCTTACCCACCTCCCGCCAGCCGGCGGGCGGTTCCCGATCGGCGAACCAGATCGAGTACTGCTCCTCGTGGTTGACCACGACCTTATAGATGCGGTCGTCTTCTTCGTCTTCGGGCATTGGCGCTCGACTCCTCCCAACGCATGTGCTTGACGACCCCTGCATGATAAGCGGCCGGTCGCGGTTTGGAAACCGGTGGTCAAGGCCACCCCCCCTCATCAACCGGGGGGTCAGGGGGG
>DASYBH010000328.1:0-4652 GCA_036500885.1 Candidatus Dormiibacterota bacterium | reverse complement strand
TCCGTTGCGGTGCTTCGCGACGATGATCTCCGCGATGCCTGGCTTCTCGGACTTCTCCCGGTTGTAGTACTCGTCGCGGTAGAGGAACATCACGATGTCCGCGTCCTGCTCGATCGAGTTGTGCAGCACCACGTTCCCACCCGAGAAGTTGTGCAGACCCTCGACCGTCAGGTCGTAGACGTCGTGCGCTCCATCCCGGCCGATGGAGACGATCTCGTCCCAGCAGACCTCGCCCACGCCAGGGACCTGGGGTGCGGCCGGCACCGCCACCCGATCGCCCGGCGCCAGCCGGTCGAGCCGCCTCCAGCCATCGGGCGCCAGGAACCTGTGGTTCGCGGTCGCCCTCACCATTCGGCCGAGCCGCGTCGCCAGCCGCCACACGGGCTTGATCCCCGTCGCGAACGAGTTGGTCACCCGGCGCGGCTCGAACCGCCAGGTCTCGGTGTTCAGCGCGAGCACGCGGAAGCCGGTCGACCCGACCAGCTCGCCGATCGGCCGGTACGCGCCCAGGTCGGGCAGGAACACCGGCGTCTCGCCGGCGAGGCAGCCCGACTCTCTCAGGTCGCTCAGGATCGGTCGCTTGTCGGGCCGCGCCTCCGGTGCGCGGGAGAGCTGCGAGATGGCGATGACCGGGATGCGCAGCTCGCGCGCGATCGACTTCAGCGCCCGCGAGATGGCGGACACCTCCTGGACCCGGTTGGAGTCGCCCGAGTTCGACCGGCCGTGCATGAGCTGCAGGTAGTCGAGGACGATCAGCTCGATTCCCTCGCGGCTCCTCGCCTGCCTCGCCTTCAGCCGCAGCGTCAGGTCGTCGAGCATCGGCGAGTCGTCGATGAAGATCGGCGCGTCCCCGAGCGGCCCGAGCGCGCCCGCCAGGCGCTCGTACTCGATGTCGCTGAGCGTCCCCCTGTGCAGCCGCTGAGCGTCGATCCGCGCCTGCTCGCACAGCATGCGCTCGACCAGCTGCTCCTTCGACATCTCGAGGCTGAAGATCGCGACCGGCTTCTTCTGGTCGACGGCCGCGTGCAGCGTCACGTTGAGGACGAAGCTGGTGTTGTGGACCAGGACGTCCTGGGCGATGAAGTTGGCCCCGTCCGGCACGGTCAGGTCATACACGTGCTGCGGTCCCAGCGGCTCGATGCCGACGACCTCATCCCAGTACAGGTCCGGGCTTGCCGGCCAGAAGGGCGCCGGCTCGCCGGCGCCGCCGACAGCGACCCTGCCTCCCCGCCGGACCGGCGCGGCGCTCGGGTCCAGCACTGCCAACCGCCCGGCGGACCGGCGCGCCGCGACCACCCCCAGGCGGGTCAGCGCGTGGCGCACGTCCTCGGCGAGCTCGTCCGTCACCAGCGCAGGCTCGCCCGCAACCGTGTGAAGCGCCTCGAGCAGCGCTCGAACCAGCTCGACGAGAAGGCCCCGCGAGTAACGCCAGACCGCGGCGGGCACGCGCGCCACCCGCCCGAGCGCGAGCGCGCACCCCAGCGTGCGCACCTCGTCCAGGGGCGTCGACACGTCGTCACCGAAGCACGGCACGACGCGGGGAACGGCCACGCGATCCCCGACGGCCATGTCGTGAAGGGGCTGCCAGCCCTGGGGCGTCAGAAACGGGTGGTGGCCCGTGACCTCGACCGCGCGGCCGGTTCGCGTCCGCAGGCGCCACGTCTCCTGCAGGCCGCTGTCCACCCAAGCCGCGACCGGCACCGGCCGGACCTCACCGAGCTCCGAGATGCCGAACACGGCCGGCAGCCGGCGCCGCACCGCCTCCTCGATCGTCAGCCGCTCACCGGTGGCCGGGTCGTCCAGCACGGTGCCGGCGGTCACGCACTTCCCCATCGACGGCCTCCCGGCGATGATCGCCAGGTCGGCCGCCTTGAAGCCGTTCGTCATCCGGTCCAGGTCGTGGAAGCCGCTCGGGATCCCGATCACCCCGCCGCCGGAGGCCATCTGCGCGTCGATCCGGTCCATCGCCGGCTTGAGCAGGTCGTAGATCCGCTCCATGCCGCTCCCGACCTTCTCGTCGGAGATGGCGTACACGTGCGCCTGCGCCTGGTTGACCGCCTCCTCGGCGTCGAGCGAGGTGTCGTAGCCCAGGCCCGTGACCTGCGTCCCGGCCGAGATCAGCCGGCGCTTGTAGGCCTTGTCCTTGACGATGCGGGCGTAGTGCTCGACGTTCGCCGCGGTCGGCACCGACTCCTGGAGCAGCGCCAGGTGCGCGCGGCCGCCCACCCGCTCCAGGACGCCCAGCTTCCCCAGCTCCGCCGCGAGCGTCACGTTGTCGATCGGCTCGCCCTCGCGGAACAGGTTCGAGGCGGCGCGGTAGATCTGCCCGTTGTTCTCCCGGTAGAAGTCGTCCGGGGTGAGCAGGTCGAGCACGCGCGTGATCGCCGCCTGGTCCAGGAGGATGGCCCCCAGGACCGAGGTCTCCGCCTCCAGGTCGTGCGGTGGCACGCGGCCCTGGGGCGAGACCTGGGCGACGGACACCCGGGGGTTACCGGTCCTGCGTGATGATCAGGTTGATGTGAGCCGTGACGTCGCGGTGCAGGCGCAGTGGCACCTGGTGCTCGCCGAGCTGCTTGAGCGGATCCTTCATGTCGATCTTGCGGCGATCGACGTCGACCTGGTGCTGCAATCGGAGCGCGGTGGCGACGTCATCGTTGGTGATGGCGCCGAACACCTTGTCCTCGGCTCCGACCTTCAGCCGGACCACCACCGTCTTGTTGTCGATGAGGTCCGCCAGTTCCTGAGCGTCGTCGCGCTCCTTCGCCTCTCGCCTGGCCGTCGCCTCGCGGAGCCGTCTCGCCTCCGCCTCGGCGCCCCTCCCGGCCACCACCGCCATCCGGCGCGGGATCAGGTAGTTGCGGCCGTAGCCGTCGGCAACCTCCTTGACGTCGCCCGCCAGGCCGACGTTGGAGACGTCCTTTATCAGCATGACTTTCAAGCCGGTTCGTCCTCCGATTCGCGGGATTCTGTTGGCGCCAGCCTCGCCACGGGACGCGCGGTGAGGCGTTGGACGCCCTCCCGCGCCAGCGTGAGCGCGAGCCGCAGGTCGCGGTCGAAGACGCTCTCACCGCGCTGCAGTGCGGAGCGATGCTCCTCGACCACCTGCTCCGGGCAGGCGTCCACGAACACTTTAACGGCCAGCACCCCCAGGGCCAGGATGTCCAGGTCGCCGATCACCGGCACCCACGCCGGCACGTCCAGCGGACCGACGATCAGGCCCACGGCGGCGCCGGTCACGACCTTCGGCCCCAGCGGCACGCGGCGGTCCCGCATCAGGCAGTAGGCGAGCTTGCCGGTGCGTGGGACCTCGAACAGCAGCGCGCGCGCACGCGCGAATGTGAAGGGCATGGGATCGAGTGCCCAAAGGTACCGCGTTTGCCGCCCTCGGCGACGGGCGGGCCGGCCGCCTCAGCCCAGATCGGTCGCACCCCCCAGGACATCGCTGCGCTGCGTCGGTGGATCCGGGCTAGGTCGTGAGGCCCCACCTTCGCCGGACCGCCCGGTCAGCGAGCGTGAACGCCACGTCCACCGCCATCCCGATGAGCAGGATCACCAGCATCGTGGCCAGCAGTCCCTCGGCGTCCGAGAAGTCCCTGGCCACCTGCAGGCGGTAGCCCACCGACGGTCGGTTGCCGAGGATCACCAGCAGCTCGCCGGCCATCAGGCTGCGCCAGGCGAACGCCCAGCCCTGCTTGAGACCGCCCAGGAAGGCGGGCAGCGACGCCGGCAGCACGACGTGCCAGTAGAGCCGCAGTCCCCGTGCTCCCAGCATCGTGCCGCAGCGGATCAGGAGCGGCGGGATCTGGTCGATGCCGCTGATCAGGCCGTTGGCGACGGCCGGCGCCGCGCCCAGCAGGACCACGAACAGGATCGCGGTCTCGCTCAGGCCGAACAGGAGGATCGCGAGCGGAAACCAGGCGATGGAGGGCATCGACTGGAGGCCGGTGATCAGCGAGCCGCACGCCCGCCGGAGCAGCGAGTTGCGGGCCACCACCCCGCCGGTCAGCGCGCCGATCAGCACCGCGATGGCATAGCCCAGGAGCGCACGCTGCATGGTGATCGAGACCGCCACGGCGAACGCCGGGTGGCGGATGTCGTCACTCAGCCTCAGGAAGACCGGGACCGGGCCCGGCAGAAGGTAGTCCGGCCTCCACCCGCTCCAGGCCACTACCTGCCAGGCCGCGATCACGGCGGCGACCGCCGCCAGCTGGGGCCACACGGCGGACCACGCCCGGACCAGCAGTGAGCGCCGCGGCCCCTCCGCCTCGTCCAGAGCGTGCAGGCCGGCGACCTCCCGGTCCAGCATCAGCGGGGCTGCCGCCCGTTCAGCGCCCATGCACCTGCACCTCCGCTCGCAGCCGCTGGCCGATCTCGGCTGCGAGCTCCGCCAGCCGCACAGGGCTGCCCTGGCGCGGTCGCGGCGCCTCCACCCGAATCTCCCCCGCGACGCTGCCGGGCCGGCTGGTGAACACGACCACCCTGTCGCCGAGCCGGACGGCCTCCCTCGCGTTGTGCGTCACGAAGAGCACCGTCAGCCCCCGCTCGATCCAGATGCGCTCCAGCTCGTCGTGGAGCAGGTCGCGCGTGATCGCGTCCAGCGCGCCGAACGGCTCGTCCATCAGCAGGACGTCGGCGTCCTGCGCGAGCGCCCT
>DASYBH010000327.1:0-2988 GCA_036500885.1 Candidatus Dormiibacterota bacterium | reverse complement strand
GGGCAGCGGATCGCCGCCGTCCAGCCGGAAGCCGTAGTCGGCGCCGGGCGCGGCCGCGGTCTCGACCTCCCACCAGCCGCCGCCGGCGCCTGCCATCGCCCGCCCCTCGCCGCCCAGCCGGAGCTCCATCCGCGAGGCGCGGGGCGGACACACGCGAAACCGCACTACACTCCCCCCCTCACCTGCCGGGGGGTCAGGGGGGGCAGGTCGTCTTCCTTACGCTCCAGCAGCGCCACGGGGAACACATCGAGCACGACCGCGAGCGGCGCAGGCCCGCCCGGCAGTGAGCGGCCTGTGAACCGGTCCACCCACGCGCCGGGCGGCAGCTCGACCGTGGTCTCACCCCATCCGCCGCCGAGGCCCAGCACCAGCCGGGGGACGATGGTGACGGCGCCGCCGCCACGGCAGAACGCCAGCGCATGGCCCGCCCGGACGCCGCGCACGGGCAGCGGCTCGTAGGCGCCGGCCGCGAAGAGCCGCGGCCGCGCGGCGCGCAGCCGCAGCGCCCGGGTCACGACGAGCAGCTTCGGCAGGCCCTCGTCCCGCCGCGCCCACGCGACCTCGGCCGCACGGTCGCCGAGCCCGTCCAGCTCCTCCAGCATCCGGGCCCGCGCGGCGAAATCGACGGGACGCCGGTTGTCCGGGTCCACCAGGCTGAGGTCCCACAGCTCCGTCCCCTGGTACACGTCCGGTACGCCGGGCGCGGTCAGACAGAGCAGCTTCATCGCCACCGCGTTGACCCAGCCTGCCTCCACGACCGGAGGCAGAAACGCCTCCAGCTCGGCCAGGAACTCGGGGTCGCTCATCACTGCCGACGTGAAGGCGTGCAGCGCTCGTTCGTAGTCGGGCTCGGGCGCCAGCCAGGACGTGTGCGTCTTCGCCTCGCGGGCCGCCTTCTCCACGTAGGCGAGCACCCGGTCCGACGAGATCGGCCAGGCGCCGACCAGCGTCTGGTAGAGGAGGTACTCGATGCTGCGGTCGGGCATGCCGTCGCAACGGTGGCGCTCGTTGATCGCCGCCCAGCGGCCGGCCGCGATCGCCCAGGCCTCCGGCATCTCCGACAGCACGGCCAGGCGGGCGCGCACGTCCTCGCTGCGCTTGGTGTCGTGGCTGGACGTGGTCAGCATCGCCCTGGGCCTGCGCGCGGCAGCTCGCGCGCAGGCCGAGTGGAACTCCGCGGGAGAGACGCCGAAGCGATCGGGGGAACCGCCGACATCGTTCAGCGCCACCAGCCGGTGGTGGCGATAGAGCGCCGTGTCCTCCACGCCCTTGGCGGCCACCGGGCCGGAGGTCTGCTGGAAGCGCGCGGCCAGCTCGGCGGTGTGCTCGCCCTCCTCGTCCTGCAGCAGGATGCGGCCCAGGATGCCGACCAGCTCGGGGTCGAGGTGAGGCCGCCGGCGGCGGGCCTCGGCCAGCGCTGTCTCGACCTGCGCCCGATCGGCGGCCGACGCCGGCTCGCCGGGACGGACGTACGTGCGGTAGACGGGCAGGCACGCGATCGCCTCGCGCAGGCACTCGGCCAGCTCGTGCCGGGTGTAGTCGCGGTAGCGCCGGTTGCCCTCGCACACGCGGACGAAGAGGCCGACCAGACGGCTCAGATCGCTGGCCAGCAGCTCGCGCATGACCTGGTGCTTGGCCCGGTGGGCGACCTCGCCGAACTCCTCGCACTCGTCGCAGAAGCGGGCATACACCTCGGTCAGCGGCCACTCACCGGCGGGGTCGACCAGGAGGCCGAGGACGCGGTTCAGGAAGTCGTAGCCGGTGGAGCCGTCCACCGGCCACGCCTCGGGCAGCTCCTCGCCGCGGCCCAGGACCTTCTCCACGACGATCCACGCGTCGGGAGCGGCCCGGCGCAGGCGCTCGAGGTAGCCCAGCGGGTCGCGGAGGCCGTCGGGATGATCGATGCGAACCCCGTCCAGCGTGCCGTCGCGGAGCCACTCCAGGACCCGCACGTGGGTGTCCGCGAACACCTCGGGGTCCTCGACTCGAAGAGCGGCGAGGCTGTTGATGTCGAAGAAGCGCCGGTAGTCGAGCTCGAATCCGGCCGTCTGCCAGCGAGCCAGTCGGTAGTTCTGCCGCTCCAGCAGCGCGTCCAGACGGTCGGGGTCGTGGTTGATGAGCATGATCCGGGCGTCCAGCTCGCCCTCCGCTTCCTGACGGCGCAGACGCGTGATCAGCACCTCCGTCTCCAGATACCGCCGCAGGGCGCCCGCCCGGTCCTCGGGGGAGACGACCGGCAGGCCGGCGAAGCGCATCCCGAGCCCGTCGAAGCCGTCGCCCAGGACGAGGTCGTACGTCCTCGGGTCGATGGGCACCTCGTGCTCGTAGTACCGGACCAGCAGCCACACGTCCTGCCGGTCCAGGCGGATCTGGCCGGCCTCCAGCACGCGCCCGTAGTGGTCACCCAGCACGGGCATCAGGATCGTGTTCCGGAGCTTGCGCTCCGGCGGATCCCAGGCGACGTCGAAGTAGCTCGCGAAGCGGCTGGACGGCCCGTTCTCCAGCACGTCCCACCACCAGCGGCTGCGCCTGCCGGCGATCGCCATGTGGTTGGGCACCACGTCGAGCACCTGGCCCAGCCCGTGCTCGGCCAGCGTCGCCCGCAGGCGCTCGAGACCCTCCTCGCCGCCCAGCTCCGCGTTGACGCGGGAGTGGTCGACCACGTCGTAGCCGTGGCGGCTGCCCGGCGCCGCCTGCAGGTAGGGCGAGCAGTACAGGTGGCTGATCCCTAGCCGTTGCAGGTAGGGGACGACGCCGGCCGCGGCGTCGAAGCCGAAGTCGGGGTTGAGCTGGATCCGGTACGTGGCCCGCAGCTGGGCGCCCATGGAGCGGTCGATGGCCATACGCTACCGAAAGCTCGAGGTGGCTTCGGCGCTCACTCGACCTTCCTGAGCAGCGCCAGCGACCGGCCGCCGACCGGGACCTGGCCGCCGGCGCGGTAGAAGCGCGGCAGCGGATCGGCGGTGTCGAGGATGCGCATCCAGCGCC
>DASYBH010000326.1:0-6160 GCA_036500885.1 Candidatus Dormiibacterota bacterium | reverse complement strand
GGGCAGGCAGTGCCATCAGCAGGCTCGGGCGGCCCGGGCGGCCTCGGCGCCCGCTCTCCAGCACGACCTCGGCCAACGGTCCCGATGGCCCTCCGGTCGCAATGTGCCCCGCCGGCGTGCTCACACCTGTTCAGCACCGCCAGGCGGCACCATATGGCGCCAGCGGTGGCCTGGGCCGGTAAGCCGGCGGATCTTCGCCGTCTTACCGACCCAGGCTCCCGGGCTCAGCCCACCGCCTGCAGCCGCTTTTCGAACTGTCTCTCGATGACCGCTCTGACGTCCGGCGCCTGGTAGCTCCGACCCTTGCAGACCTTGCCGTCGGCCCGGCAGCCGGCGCGCGGATCCTTGGTCATGTTGGACCGGTGGATCTCGGCGAAGACGGGCTCCAGGTCGATGCCGTACTCCTCAGCCGCCCCGTAGACGACGTACAGGAGGTCGGCGAGGGCGTCGGCCGCGCCGACGAGGTCCTGGGCCTCGCCGGCATTGCGAAACTCCGCGAGCTCCTCCTCGATCAGGAGCGTACGCAGTCGGTGCACGTTGGGCCCTGGGATCGTGGGCCGGGCATTCCTCATGAGGCCGAAGCGCTCGTGGAACTGGTGCACCATCTGCTGCTCTTGGTTCATGTCCCCTCCTTGGGCACAGCCAGGCTTGGAAAAACGGTCCGTCTCGCTTTCCAACTGCCCGTGGTCTTGCGGTCGCCCCGCCGACACCACCGGCTCCCACCGGGGGCCAGCGCGCGGCCGCGGCTGGACGACGACCTCACCGGCCTGCTCCATGACTCCGCTGCCTCCTCCAAAGACTGCACGATCCAGCAGCCTTCTCATGCGGTTCCCACTCTTCCGCACCCCCCGCAGCTCTCGCCGGCATGCCTGGACGACCGGATCGCCATGACCTGGTCGCAGCCGACCCTCACGCGTCGGTGGCTCCTCCGCCGGCCCAGGCCACGGCGCAGGACGCCGCGACCGCCGCGTTCTCAACCACTAATCTGACATTAACCCTCACCGACCGCCCCCTTGACAAGTCCTTAATTCGTGACAGCAGCGCTGGGGTGGCAGATTGGCCCGCCGCGTCGGGCATTTCGGCCAGCGCCTGCTCCACCAGGCCGGTGGCGCCGGGCAGCTCGACGGGGGGCGGAACGGCGATCACGAGGCCGGCGCCGCCGCTGGCCCAGGTCGCCGCGCAGGCCCTGGCGGCCGCGGCCGGACCGTCTACGCGAGCAGAGACCGGCCGGCCGCTGTGGGCCGTGTAGAAGGCCGGGCACTCGTCGCAGCCGTAGCCGAGCACGGGCACGCAGAGCGACTCCAGCCGCTCCAGGGTCGCCGCGACGTCCAGCACCATCTTGGGCCCGGCGCAGACCACGGCGACCGGCGACCTGGCCAGCTCGAAGAGGTCGGCCGACTGGTCGTCGGGGTGTCCGCGATGCACGCCGCCGATGCCGCCGGTGGCCATGAAGCGAACACCGGCCAGCGCCGCCGCCCGCACGGTGCCGGCAACGGTCGTGGCGCCGGTGGCCCGGGCCGCCATGGCCGGCCCGAGGTCGCGCGAGCTCAGCTTGCGAACCTCGGCGCCGGCGCCCGCCAGTCGCTCGAGATCGGCCCGGCGCAGCCCGATCCGCAGCTCGCCGTCCAGGACCGCGACGGTGGCCGGCACGGCGCCGCCCGCACGAACGGCCTCCTCGCACGCCAGCGCCGCGTCCAGGTTGTCAGGAGGCGGCAGGCCCTGGGCGACGATCGACGTCTCCAGCGCCACCACCGGCCCTCCGGCGGCCAGCGCCTCGGCGACCTCGGGGGCCACGAGCATGGAACTCACGGCCGGGCGCCCAGCCGGGTGACGGCCCTGGCGGCGACCAGGACCGCCCGTCCAGCGGCCTCCAGGGGCGTGGCGCCGTCCAGGTAGGCGGCGCAGAACGCGGCCGCGAGGGCGTCGCCGGCGCCGGTGCCGTCCACGACCTGCACGGTCGGGGCGGGCACCCGCCGGTCGAAGACGCGACAGCCGCGCCCGCCCAGCTTGACCACCGGGACCTTGGCGACAGCGCCGGCCGCCACCGGGAGCTCGGCCGCCTCGCGCTCGGTCGCGAACAGCAGCTCGGGTCGCAGGTTCGCGAGCTCGCGAGCCAGCCTTCGACCGCCGAAGTCGCGCGCGTCGGCCGCTGACGAGAGGTCGACCGAGATCAGCGCGCCGCCGGCCCTGGCCAGGTCCACGGACCGGCGCGCGGCGGCCGCCACCGGCTCGCGATACAGCATGTAGGCCGAGACGTGGAGCAGGCGCACGTCCTGGAACCAGTCCGGATCCACGTCCTCGGGCCGCAGGCCGCGGCCGGCTCCCGGCTGCCGGGCGAAGGTGCGGCGTCCGTCGTTGCCGACCAGGACCGCGATCGCACCGGTCGGCTCGGGTCCCAGCAGCGCCCGCACCTCCACGCCGCCGGACTCCAGCTCAGCGACCAGGCGCCGGCCGGTCTCGTCGTCGCCGACCCTCGTGATCAGCCGTGCCGGCTCGCCCAGGCTGGCCGCCCACGCGCAGAAGTTGGCCGCCTGCCCGCCGCCGCCGATCCGGATGCGGGCGTCCCGCTCGTCGTCGGGGATCAGCTCGCCTTGAGGGGCGATGGTGACGTCGAGCACCAGCTCACCGATCGCGGCCATCACCTCAGGGCACACCTACTTGCGTCCAGGTGCTGAGCTAGGGGATAATGAACTAATTCACTATGAAGGGCGCCACTAACGAATGGACCAAGCGGCTTGTCGTCGCCACCGACGAGCGCGGCCATCTCTACAGCCCCCGGATGCGCGAGGGGATCAGCGAGCGGGTTCCGGCCGAGGCCCTGAACGCCGTCGAGGCCTTCGCCGCCATCGGCATGGCCGCCCGGCTGCTCCGCTCCCGCATGGAGCGCTTCTGCGAGCGAGAGGGCTTGAGCGAGAACCGGCTCGGCATCCTCTTCATGCTGCGTCACGCCGGCGAGGGCGTGCCGCTGGGCGCGCTGGCCGCCCGGCTGCAGGTGAGCCCTCGCAACGTGACCGGCCTCATCGACCACCTGGAACGGGACGGGCTGGTCGAGCGGGTGCCGGACCCCGCCGATCGCCGGTCGGTGCTGGCGCACCTGACCGACATGGGGCGCGAGCGCGTCGACGCGATGAGCGACGTCACGTTCCGCCAGCAGCAGGGCTTCCTGGCCGGCTTCACGGACGAGGAGCTGCGGCAGTTGCGGCACCTCTGCCTCAAGCTCGTCAGCAACATGCAGGAGGCGGATTTGCCAGATTGATAGATGAAGACTCACAATCTGCCATAATGTCGGAAAAATCTGAGATGGAGGAACTGGCCAACTTGTCGTCGACTCTCAACCTGTCCCGGAACCAGAAGATTCTGGCCACCGCCGGCGTGGCGATGTCCCTGCTGCTGGCGTCGCTGGACCAGACCATCGTGGGCAACGCCATGCCCCGCATCGTGGCCGAGCTGCAGGGCCTGAACTACTACGCGTGGGTGACGACGGCATACCTGCTGACGTCCACGATCATCGTGCCCATCGCCGGCAAGCTCGGAGACATGTTCGGGCGCAAGCCCTTCCTGCTCGCCGGCATGGTCGGCTTCGTGGCGGCTTCGGCCCTCTGCGGCCTGTCTCAGAACATGGCCGAGCTGGTGATCTTCCGCGGCATCCAGGGCCTGTTCGGAGGCATGCTCTTCGCCTCCGTCTTCACCGTGCTGGCCGACATCTTTCCCGTCGAGCAGCGCGCGCGCATGCAGGGCGTCTTCGGCGGCGTGTTCGGTCTGTCCAGCGTGATCGGCCCGACGATCGGCGGCTACCTCACCGACGGGCCCGGCTGGCGATGGGTCTTCGAGGTGAACGTGCCGATCGGCATCGTGGCGGTGGCGCTGGTCGCTGCGGCGCTGCCGTTCGTCCGCTCACAGGCGCAGGTGCGCGACATCGACTGGCTGGGCTCCATCGCCCTGGCGGCCGGCCTCGTGCCGCTGCTGATCGCGCTCTCGCTGACCAGCACGCACCAGTGGTCCGACCCCGAGGTCGTGGGCCTGCTGGCCTTCTCGGCGCTGGCGCTGATCGGCTTCGTCCTCATCGAGCAGCGGAGCAGCCACCCGATCGTGCCGTTCGCGCTGTTCCGCAACAACGTCTTCACCGTGTCCGTGGTCGTCGCGTTCTTCAGCGCGCTGGGCATGTTCGGCACGATCCAGTTCGTGCCGCTGCTGTACCAGGGCGTGCTGGCCGTCAGCGCGACCAACTCGGGCCAGCTCATGACTCCGATGATGGTCGGCCTGATCGCCTTCAGCACGATCGCGGGCCAGGTGATGACCCGGATCCGGTACTACCGGTTCATCGGCACGGCCGGAGCGGCCATCATGATCGCGGGCATGTTCCTGCTGGCCCAGGTGGGGCTCGGCACGCCCGGCTGGCAGGTGACGATCGACATCGTGGTCGTCGGCGCCGGCCTCGGCCTGACGTTCCCGCTGACCCTCGTGGCGGTCCAGAGCGCGCTGCCGCGCGAGTACCTGGGCGTCGCCACCAGCCAGGTCCAGTTCTGGCGCAACCTGGGCGGCACGATCGGCGCCGCCGTCCTGACCTCGATCCTGGTCAACCGGCTGCCGTCCGCGGTCTCGGAGCAGGTCGCGGCCCTGCACCTCCCGCCGCAGGTCAAGCTGCCCAGCTCGGCGGGCGGCAACAGCAGCCCGCAGGCGCTGTTCGACCCGAACAACCTCGCCCACATGCGGGCCTCCCTGCCGCCGCAGGCGGCGCCGCTCTTCGACCAGTTCATCCAGGCCACGCGCGCCGGCCTCGCCAGCACGCTGCACGAGCTGTTCCTGATCGCGGCCGGGATCATGGTGGTCGCGCTGGTGGCCAGCCTGTTCCTCCGCGAGGTCCCCCTGCGCTCCGGCGGCCGCGGAGTGCCGGCCGGCGAGGCCCCCGCTGTTCCGGAGGCAGCCAGGGAACCCGCCACAGTCTGAATTCCCTTCCCCCCTGCGACCCTTCCCCCCCAAGGGGAAGGGTCGCCCTACGGGCGGGCGCCCTGCTCAAAGAGATCCGCACACAGGGTTCGAGGTCAGCCCAACCGCTCCAGCCGGTCCCGCTAAAGCAGAAAACGGCCGGCCTGCATGATCTGCCGGCCGTCGGCCCACACGTCCGCCCCGCTGGCGAGCACGTCGACGTGGCTGGGGCACTCCCAGTCCGCCCCGGTCTCGTCGCCGTACGGGTCGCCGAACGCCACGTGGACCCCGGGGAACTTCTCGTCCTGAATGAAGTTGCCCACGATGCTGGTCAGGCCCACGTTGGTGCCGATCGCGAACTCACCCGCCCGGTTGGAGTTGGGGCTCTGGGCCAGGTAGGCCTCGACCTCGGCCCTGATCGCGGGGTGGCCCGGCATCTCCACCGAGATGACGCGGCCGCGGCTGACGCGGAGTCGAACGGGCTCCTCCAGCAGCCCGTACCGGCTGGCGAAGTGATCGCCCAGCTCCTCCCCGACGAGCACCCCCTCGACACTGAGCGGCGCCGTGAAGACCTCTCCCTCGGGGAGGTTGCCCCAGAGCCCCTGCTCCCAGTAGCGGCCGTCGCAGGGAACCCACCGGCGGCCCTGGGAGAACGTGGCGGTCAGCTCGGTTCCCAGCCGGGTCGCCACCTCGATCCTGGAGGCGTGCCTGACGACTTCGTGGACCCGGCGCGTCACCCGGTAGACCTCGTCGTAGTCGACCGCCATGCCGTCGAGCATCAGCGTCCGGTCGATGCCGACCATGTGGCCGTGCCGGCAGCGAAGCTGGCGGGCCAGCAGATCCAGCATCGGCGCGCGAAAGGCCAGCTCGCCCGCGGCAGCGCCGGCTGCGAAGAAGGACGCCGTCGGCCGCACGGATAGGATCTCGTCCGCCAGGCCACGCGGGAACTCCAGCGCCGGCCGCGGGACCCAGTCCTCCATGATCCAGCCGACCACCTCCGCACCCGCCGCCCGCGACTCCTCCACGATGGCGCCGGCGATGTCCGCCCGGCTGCGGTCACTGACCACCGCCACACGATCACCCGGCCGTACGTTGAGGCAGGTGCGCACCGCGTTGCGCGCCCCGGCGGCGTACTCCGACAGCATGACGCGCGAGTCTACCGCGCCACACGCCGTCGCGGCCCCTCACAGCGACGCCCAAAAACCGGTGAATCGGAGCTAAGATGAGCGCTCAA
>DASYBH010000325.1:0-3146 GCA_036500885.1 Candidatus Dormiibacterota bacterium | reverse complement strand
ACGCCCCCTGGACGCGGGCGCCGACGCGGCAGTCGATGCCGGCGCGCTGGAAGGCCTGGAGCAGCGCCCGCGATACCTCCTCGTCCTCGAGCGGCACCAGGCGGTCGAGGGCCTCGATGAGCGTCACGTCAGCCCCCATCTGGCGATAGAACGTGGCGAACTCGACGCCGACCGCGCCCGCGCCGATGATGGCGACGGACCGGGGCAGCGTGCGCGCCAGGGTGGCGTGGTCGGAGTTGACGATCCGCTCGCCGTCCACCTCGATGCCGGGCAGCGAGCGGGGCGACGAGCCGGTCGCCACGATGACCGCCGCCGCCTGGATCGAGCGGCCGTCGACAGCGATGCGGCCGGCGCCCTCGAGCACACCACAGCCCTGGACGACCTCGATGCTGTTCTTGCGCATCAGGCCCTGCACGCCCTTGAAGAGCCGGCCCACGACGGCGTCGCGCCGCGTGGCGATCCGTCCGTAGTCGAAGGCGACGTCCCGTGCGGTGATCCCGAACTCGGCGCTCCGCTCGTGGAGCTTGTGGTACAGGCCGGACGACTCGAGGAGGGCCTTGGTCGGGATGCAGCCGATGTGGAGGCAGGTGCCCCCCAGCTTGGCCGCCTCGATCACGATCGTCCTCTTGCCGAGCTGGGCCGCGCGTATCGCGGCCGTGTAGCCGCCCGTCCCTCCGCCGAGGATGGCGACGTCGAAGTCCGTGTCAGAAGGCATGCAGAGTCCCTTTGTCAGTGTCCCGCACGGTCCCAGTGTAGGTTGGCTCGCCCGGCCGAAGCCGGCCGGGCAGGCCTGGACCTAGGTGCTCTGAACCGTGACTGCCGCCCGCTTCTCGGGGTCGGGCCCCGTCCACTGGGACGCCGGCCGGATGATGCGCCCATCCTTCGACATGTACTCCAGGATGTGGGCGGTCCAGCCGGCCATCCGCGACGCGGCGAACACGCTGGCGAAGAACTCCTTGCGGAAGCCTGCCGCGGCCAGCACGCCCGCCGAGTAATAGTCCACGTTTGTCGCGTTGGGCCGCTCGGGGTGCCGCGCCACGAGCTCGCGCAGTGCGACCTCCTCGACCCTGAACGCCACGTCGTAGAACTCGGGGTTGGCCTCCGCGCAGAGGTCGCGCAGGATCTTCGCGCGCGGGTCGTACGTGCGGTAGACGCGGTGGCCGAAGCCCATCAGCCGCTCCTTGCGGTTGAGGCTGTCGATGACGAACCGCTCCGCCTTCTCCGGACCGCCGACCCGCTCGATCATGTTCATGGCGGCGGTCGCCGCACCCCCGTGAGCGGGGCCCTTGAGCGCGCCGACCGCGGCCACGACGGACGACCACAGGTCGCTGCCCGTCGAGCAGACGACGCGCGCTGTGAAGGTCGAGGCGTTCAGTCCATGGTCGGCCAGCAGGACCAGGTAGGTCTGCAGGTAGCGGACCCGGTCGGCGTCGGGCTCCCTGCCGTCGAGCATGTACAGGAAGTTCGCGGCGTACCCGAGGTCCGCGCGCGGCTCGATCGGTGGCTCCCCGCGCTGGTGCCGGCTGAAGGCCGCGATGCAGGTCGGCGTCGCGGCCGTCGCACCGATCGCGTCGTCCAGGCTGGGCTTGGGACAGCCTGGGGCAGCACCCTGGGCGGACAGCAGCGTGCGCAGCGCGTCCATGGGATCGACGTCCGCCGGCAGGCCGGCGAGGGCGGCGCGAGCGGCCGGTCTCAACGCGCGCCTGGCGACGAACTTCGCGTTGAAGTCCGCGAGCTGCGCGCCACCGGGGAGGTCGCCATGCCAGAGGAGGTACGCGATCTCCTCGAACGGACGGTCCGCGACCTCGTGGATGAGATAACCACCACGGTAGATGAGCCGTCCGTTCTGCCCGTCCACCTCGCTGATCTCGGTCTGGGCTGCGATGACACCCTCGAGCCCAGGACTGTAAGGCACGGTCATCAGTACTAGAGTGTACGCCCCACCAGAGACGAGCAAGGGGAGGCAGGCACCCCCTTTTCGGAACCCCTGTTCACGGCCCTAATGTGTGTGTGGAGCGTGGCCTGCGTGGTCGTGGCGATCGACGCCGGGATCCATGTGGATGTCCACGCGTGCCACCTGAACCGCGTGCTGCACCTGGTGCTCGACCCGCTGGGCGACCGCGTGAGCGTCTCGCAGGCTCGCCTCGGGGTCGCAGTCGACGTGAAGGACGGCGATCAGCTCGCGGCCCACCCACCTGGCCCGCACGTCGTGAACGCCCAGTACCCCGTCGACACCCTCGGCCGCCCGCGTCATCTCGTCGATCACGTGGGGATCGACGGCGTCCATCATCCGCAGCACGAGCTGCCGCAGCGTGCCCCCCAGGATGTACAGGATCGCCGCGGTGATCACCAGGCCGGCGATCGGGTCGGCCAGCGGCAGCCCCAGGCCCGCCAGCCCGATGCCGGCGAACGCCCCGACCGAGACCAGCGCGTCGACCCTCGAGTGGACGCCGTCCGTCGCGAGGGCCGTCGAGCCGAGCGCCCGACCCACCCGGACCTTGTACTCGGACACGGCCAGGTTGGCGACGACGCCGACAGCGGCCGCGAACAGGCTCAGCGGGATGTTGCGGTACACCTCCGGCTGAATGAGCTTGCGGACGGATTCCACCGCGGCCACCGCGGCCGTCACGACGATGACCACCACGATCAGGAGCGTGGCAACGTCCTCGATGCGTCCGTAGCCCGATGGGAACCGGCGGGTGGCCGGTCGCCGCGCCAGCGCGAACGCGAACAGGAGAACGAAGGTGGTCACCACGTCGCCGGCGTTGTGCAGCCCGTCCGCAAGCACGCCGGCCGACCCGCTGGCCACCCCGGCGAAGAGCTCGATCGCCGCTGCCGCGCCGAGGGCCACCGCGCTGACCACCACCGCGCGGACCGCGTCCCGGTTGTCGTAGATCCCGCCGTGCGCATGCCCTCCGCTCATGCGCTCAATTCTGCGTTGGCGGCGACCACCACCGCACCTGAGCCCCGGCAATTTGGGCCACAACGCGCGCTTCCAGCCAATGCCCCTTGCCTTTCAGAAGGGGCGCACGACGCCGGCCGCCATCCCCACGAGCTCGCCCGGCTCGATGCGGCCGGCCGTGGCGCCGGACCGCACCTTCGCCTCCAGCGCGCGCCGCACCGTCTCCGCGACGTCGGCGCCGCTG
>DASYBH010000324.1:0-8603 GCA_036500885.1 Candidatus Dormiibacterota bacterium | reverse complement strand
CCGACGGTGGCGAAGATGCGGCGGGTCACCGAGTTGAAGAACGTCTTGGCCAGCTCCCAGTCGTCGCGCCCCCGGGGTCCCCGGGAAATCGCGGTCCCGGGGTCCCCGGGAAATCGCGGTGGTGGGGTGCGGATTTCCTGGGGTGGGGTGGGGTGCCTGGGCGCCAAAGATCCGCCGATGCCTATTCGCGCACCCTCTTATCCCGGGAAGCGCCCGAACCGGTCATCCTCCGCGCTTGGGGAGGTCCCTGGGGCCGAACGGCCCGAGCCCGGGGATGCGACGTCCCACGTTCATCACGAACGGCGCCAGGCGGGACCCGGCGAGCTGCGGCTGCAGGAGGTCACGGTGGATGGTCTCCAGCGTGCTGACGCCGGGCAGGTCCGCGACCTTCACACCGCCCGGCTTCGCCGCGCTCGCGTCGAGCGCGTGGAGGTCGTTGCCGTCGATCGCGCTCGACGTGAACGCATTGCTGCCCAGCTGGCGCTCCAGCACGTGGAGCTGGACGGCGTTCACGCTCGTTCCCGTGAGCGGGGTGAAGGCGCGGGTCATTACGATGACGCCCGAGATAAGCACGTAGCAGACGCCGATGCCGGTCAGCGCCTGGAGCCACACGCCGAAGAACCCGTCGACGCCGGTCACGACGGGCATCTTGCGGATCGACCCGCCCAGCCGGGCGCCCAGGTAGCCCATCGCGCCGGCCAGGATGACCGCGGTGATCGCCGCGAGAAGGCCGCCGGCGTGGAAGAGCGCCTGCATCAGGTCGGCGAAACCGGTGCGGTTGTGCAGGATGAATTCGAGCATCCCGAGCGCGAACAGCTCGGCGAGCAGCGGCTGGATCAGGCCTCGCTGAAAGCCCGCCCAGGCCGTGCCCAACACCACCATTAGGATCAGGATGTCAATGATCACCAGGCCTGCTTCCTCCACCAGGCGGCACGACCGTCTGGAACCACAGCATGGTAGTCCATCACCGCATCGGTTAGACTCGGGGCCATTCGCGTGGCGAATACAATAGCGATCGCCAACCAGAAGGGCGGTGTGGGCAAAACGACCACGGCCGTCAACCTCGGCGCAGCTCTCGCCGAGAGAGAGCAGCGCGTCCTCCTCGTGGACCTCGATCCGCAGTCGCACCTGACCATCAACATGGGGGTCAAGCTGCCGGACGAGCTCGATCCCACGGTCTACAACCTGCTCGTGGACCCGGACCTGGCGGCCCAGGACATCATTCAGGAGAACCCGCTGATCGGGGTCCACTACATGCCGGCCAACATCGAGCTCTCGGGCGCCGAGACGCAGCTCATCAACGAGATCGGGCGCGAGACCATCCTCAAGGACAAGCTGCGGCCTATCACCCGCCAGTACGACTACATCATCATCGACTGCCCTCCGGCCCTGAGCCTGATCACGATCAACGCGTTCGTGGCCTCGGAGCAGGTCATCATCCCGCTGCAGTGCGAGTACTTCGGGCTGAAGGGCATGCAGCAGCTCCAGCGCAGCGTCGAGCGCGTGCGCGTGAAGCTCAACCCCAAGCTGCGCGTGGCCGGGATCCTGCCGACCATCTTCAAGGCGCGCACGCTGCACTCCCGCGAGGTGCTGGAGCTCGTGCGGCAGCATTTCGGCGACCTGGTGTACGACTTCGCGATCAAGGACTCCATCCGCTTCGCGGAGTCCCCCCTCGCCGCCGTGTCGATCCTGCAATATGCGAGCGCTTCCGAGGGCGCCCAGGCGTACCGGCAGCTGGCCGAGGCGGTCCTGAGCAACAGCAACAACAACCACGCGTGAGGTCCTCGCCATGAGCAAGTTCAAGCGCGTCTCGCTCGCCGGGTCGGAGGAGCTGTTCCGGGCGACCGGTCGTCCCCATGTGGTGGAGGCCGAGCCGCCGGCCGAGCTCGCCGACGCGATCACCGAGGTGGTCGATCACTCGAACCAGCACCGGTTCAGCCTGACCCCGGAGGACATCGACCTCCTCCTGGAAGCGATCCACGCCGCCAAGTACCCCGAGCGCGCGAAACGGCCGCTGCCGCTCGAGAAGTTCGAGCGCTACGACGCGCTGCGCGACCGCCTCCAGCAGGAGCGACATGGCGGCAGCTGAGCCGGCCCAGGGGATGATGCCGCTGAGCGCCGGCGAGGTGCTCACCACCACCAGGGCCGTCCGCAAGCGGCTGGACTTCGACCGGCCGGTGCCGCGCGAGCTGCTGCTGGAGTGCCTCCAGGTGGCGGTCCAGGCCCCGACCGGGTCCAACCGGCAGGAGTGGCACTTCGTGTTCATCGACGACGCCGGGCGAAAGCGCGCCGTGGCGGAGCTCTATGGGCGCGCGTGGGATGCGTACAGCTCGGGCGGGCGCGCCACCTACCCGCCCGGCGACGTGCGCGCCGAGCGCCAGCCCCACGTGGTCAGCTCGGCCAGGTACCTGCGCGAGCGCATGCACGAGGCGCCCTGGCTCATGATCCCCTGCGTGCGGGGCCGGCTCCGCGAGGGCGCCAGCACCGCCGAGCAGGCCGGGCTGTGGGGTTCGATCGTGCCCGCCTTCTGGAGCTTCCTGCTGGCGGCTCGCGCGCACGGCGTGGGCACCGCCTACACGACGCTCCACCTCGTGTACGAGCGGGAGGTCGCCCAGATCCTGGGCATCCCGTACGAGGAGTTCACGCAGGCCGGGCTGACCCCGATCGCCTACTTCACGGGCGAAGGCTTCAAGCCGGCGGCGCGCATCCCGCTCGACTCCATCACCCACTGGAACGGCTGGTAGCCTGGGATCAGCGACGGCGTGCCCGGGCGCGGCGACGCACGTAGTCGACGATCCACCACAGGCAGACGAGTGTCAGGACGACGGCAAACGCGACCGCGGCAGTGCGCATAGGGTAAATATTGCTCCGTGGCAAAGTTGGGGATCGTCAAGGTCAAGGGTGAGCACGAGGTCAACGCGTACGTGGTCTCGTGCTCGGCCACCCATGAGGCGGTGGTCATCGACGCGGCGCAGCCCGCCGACAAGCTGCTGGGCCAGCTCGGCGGGCTGACGGTGCGCTGGGTGCTGGCCACGCACGGACATGCCGGGCACGTGGCCGGCAAGGACGCGGTGAAGCAGGCGACCGGCGCCACGACGGCCATGCACGTCGCCGACGCCAAGGAGTTCCTCCGGTCGGCCGACCGCTACCTGATCCAGGACGACGAGCTGGAGTTCGGAGAGTTCTCGGTACGCGTGATCCACACGCCGGGTCACACGCCGGGCAGCCTGTGCTTCCTGGTCGGCAACCACCTGTTCACCGGCGACACGCTGCTGGCGGGTGGCATCGGTCGCGAGCGGCCCGGCACCGACGTGCGCCAGCAGCTGGTGTCGATCGGCACCAAGATCACCCGGCTGCCGCTGAGCACGGCGATCTATCCCGGCCACGGCCCGGTCACCAACCTGGCGAACGAGCTGCGCACCAACCCGGTGTTCCAGCCCGTCAGGCGCTAGCGATCCGGGCGGACCAGTCTGCCACGGCCGGGCCGGGCCGCCGGCTCGCCGTCCCTGGCCACCAGCTCGCCCCGCGCGTACACCGCGCGCACCGCGAAGCCGAACCGCTGGCCCTCCAGGGCGCCGTGACGCTGGCGCGAGTGCATCCGCTCGGCTCGGACGACCGTCTCGGCCGCCGGGTCCACCAGCACCAGGTCGGCGTCCGCGCCCGGCTCGATCGCGCCCTTCCGCCGGCGCAGCCCGAGCGTCCGCGCCGGCCCCTCCGCAACCCACCGGGCGGCCGCCGTCACGTCCCCCTGGCGGCGCGCCAGCTCCAGGCAGCTGAGGTACAGCGTCTCCACGCCCGGGCTGCCGGGCGGCGCCTCCTCCAGCGACCGGCCCAGCTTCTCGCCGTCGGCGTGCGGAGCGTGGTCGGTGGCGACCCGGGCGATGGCGCCACCGGCCAGCGCCTCCCGCAGCGCGGCGCGGTCGGCCGCGGTGCGGATTGCCGGGTACATCTTGGCCGCCGCGCCCAGGCGGCCGGCGTCCTCGTCCGTCAGCCAGAGGTACTGCGGACAGGTCTCCAGCACCAGCCGCGCTCCGCCCCGGCCGGCGTCACGCGCGGCGGCGAGGCCCAGGGCGCTGGAGAGGTGGACGACATGCACCTCCAGCCCGGTCCGCTGCGAGATCACACCCAGCGGGGCGATCGCGACCGCCTCGGCCATGGCCGGCCGGGCCGCCAGCAGGTCGCCGTAGGTGCGCAGCGGACGCTGGAAGGCTCGCAGGACGCCCGGGTCCTCGCAGTGCACGGCCAGGGGCGCTCTCCGGCGGGCGAGGTCCGGCGCGAGCCGGGCCACCGTGCCGTAGTCGGGTGGCGCCTCCAGCTCGGCGTCGTCGAGGTCCGGCGTGAAGATCACCTGGCGGTTGGCCCGCCGCATCGCGTAGCCGAGGAATGCCTTGAGACCCACGGCGCCGGCGTCGAGCAGGGCCTCGACGTCCTCGGTGCGGCTGCGGCCCCCCAGCAGGCCCCAGAGGGCGAAGTCCACGATGGCCCTGCTCGACGCCAGCTCCACCTTCTCGTGAAAGACCGCCGCGCTCTCGACCGCGGGCACGGTGTTGGGCATGTCGACCACGGTGGTGATGCCGCCGGCCGCCGCGGCGGCCGTCAGCGAGCCGAAGTCCTCCTTCTCGGGGAAGCCGGGGTCGCGGCTGTGGACGTGCGCGTCGATCCCGCCCGGCAGCACCAGCAGCCCACCCGCGTCGACCTCCTCCCGGCCGCGCCCGGCGCCGCGCTCCACTGTCGCGATGGCGCCCCCGGCCACGCAGACGTCCGCCTCGCGCAGACCGCCCGGCGTGCAGACGCTCCCGTTCCTGATGACGAGATCAAACGGGGAGATCGGACCTCCTGAAGAGGGGCGTCAACGGCACGCCCAGCTGGAGCAGGCGCTCGCGGGCGCCCTCCTCCCGGTCGAGGACCGCCACCAGCCCGAGCACCCTCCCGCCGGCGTCGCGGACCTTCTCGATCGCGCGGATCGCCTCGCCGCCGCTGGTGAGCACGTCCTCGATCACCGTCACGCGGTCGCCCGGCTCGAGCACGCCCTCGATCGCGCGCCGCGTGCCGTACTGCTTGGTCTCCTTGCGGACCAGGACCAGCGGCAGGTCCAGCTCCAGCGAGACGGCGGCGCCCAGCAGGACCGCGCCCAGCTCCGGCGCGGCGAGGCGCTGTGTATCCGCCGGCACCAGCTCCGCCAGGTGGCGGCCGACCCGCCGCAGGATGCCGGGCTGGGTCTCGAACAGGTACTTGTCGAGGTAGTAGCTCGAACGCCGGCCGGAGCTCAGGACGAAGTCGCCGGTCAGCCAGGCCGCTTCGACCACGTCCCTGGCGAGCTCGGCGAGCTCAGCGCCCGGCGACGGCGAGCTCATGCAGCAGGTGGACCACCGTCTCCACGGCGCGGTGGTACTGGTCGAGGCTCATGCGCTCGTTGGGCGAGTGCAGCGCGTCGTCGGGCAGTCCGAAGCCGCTGACCATCAGGTGCGTGTCCAGCGCCTCCATGATGTCGACGGCGACCGGCACCGAGCCGCCCTCCCTGACGAGCACCGGCGGCGCCCCGTACGCGGCGGTGAACGCCCGGCGCAGCGCGCCGGCGCCCGGGTGGTCGGCCGGCATCAGCACGGCCTCGGCGGCGCTCAGCACGGTCACGGTGGCCGACGTGCCCGGCGTCGCGAGCGCGGCCACCGCCTCGCGCATGCCGGCCAGCAGCTTCGCGGGATCCTGCCGCGGCACGAGCCGCATGGAGACCTTGGCCCTCGCCCTGGCAGGGATCACGGTCTTGGCCCCGGCGCCGGTGAACCCGCCGATCACGCCGTGGACGTCCAGCGTCGGCCGCGACCACTTGCGCTCCGCCACGGAGTAGACGGACTCGCCGGCCAGCGAGGACACGCCCATGGCCTCGCGCTGCTGGTCGGCGGTGAGGGGCAGCCGCGCCCAGTCCTCGAGCTCCTCGGCGGTGGGCGGCGCCACGTCGTCGTAGAAGCCAGGGATGTGCACCACGCCGTCGCGATCCTTCAGGCCCGCGAGGATGTGCGCCAGGGAGTTGAACGGGTTGGGGGCCACGCCGCCGAAGATCCCGGAGTGCAGGTCGACGCGCGGTCCGACGACCTCGATCTCCGTGTAGAGCAGGCCGCGGAGCCCGGTCACCAGGGCCGGGAGCCCGGGCGCCACGAAGCCGCCGTCCCCGATGAAGAAGTAGTCAGTTGCCAGCTCTGCGGCGCTGGCGCGCACGAGCTCGGGCAGGCTGCGGCCGCCGACCTCCTCCTCGCCCTCGATGAGGAAGCGCAGATTCACGGGCGGACCGCCCAGCGCGAACCAGTGCTCCGCGGCCAGCACACCGGCCAGGTGCTGGGCCTTGTTGTCGTCAGCACCCCTGGCGTAGACGAAGCCGTCGCGCACGGTGGGCTGGAAGGGCGGCGTGAGCCACTCGTCGAGCGGGTCTGGCGGCTGGACGTCGTAGTGGCCGTAGATCGTGAGCGTCGGCGCGCCCGGGCGACCAAGCCACTCGGCCACGACCACCGGGTTGCCGCCGTCGAGCACGTCGACGAGGCGGGTGTCCATCCCCATGCCACGGAAGCGATCGACGAGCCAGACCGCCGCCCGCCGGCAGTCCTCCCGGTGCTCGGGCAGGGCGGAGACGCTCGGGATCGAGACGAATTCGAAGAGGTCGGCTTCCGCCTCGGCGCGCCGCGCGCGGGCACGCTCCAGCACCTGGTCGAGCATCGTCATAGGGTACGGTGTCCGAGATGACCGCAAGGAAGGTGGTATCGTCCGGGTCGGCGTTGGAGCCGCGGTTCGGCTACAGCCGCGCCGTGCGCGTGGGCGACCGGGTGCTCGTCGCGGGCACCGCGCCGGTATGGCCGGACGGCTCGTGCGATCCCGGCGCGGGGCCGCAGGCCGCCCGGTGCCTGGAGATCATCCTGGCCGCGCTGGCCGAGGTGGGCGCCGGCCCGGAGCACGTCGTGCGCACCCGGACGTACGTCACGGACGCACGCGACGCGGACGCCGTCGGGGCGGAGCACGGCCGGGTCTTCGGCGCCGCGCGGCCGGCCAGCACCATGGTCGTGGTGGCCGGTCTGCTCGACCCCCGCTGGAAGGTCGAGATCGAGGCAGAGGCGGTGGTCGACTAGCCGCTGCGGCAGCGTCAGCGCGTCCGCATGGTCCGGGCTGACGACCGGGACGTGTACCGCCTGGTTCAGGCGATCCTCACCGCGATCTCGCCGGCCGGTCCGTCCAGCCGCGGGAACCGGTGCATCACCTCGGGGTCGTGGCCCGGGACCATGACGGCGCCCGGCTGGCCGCAGAGCTCGCGGATGAGGTCGTACGCGCGGTACATGTCCGCCAGGTCGGCGACGATCTCGAACGGACGGTCGCGCTCGAGCTCCTCGTAGAGGTGCACCGCGTCCGAGGCCAGGACGACGGGGCCACGCGCCGCCTCGACCACGAGGACCTGCTGGCCCGGCGAGTGGCCGCCCACGTCGATGGCCGTGACGCCCGGCGCGACGGCCGTGCGCGCGCCCATCGTTCGCGCCCGCCCGCGCCCGTGGGCCTCGGCGATCCGGCCGATCTCGGCGGGCTCGACGACCTCGGCGAACTGGGCGCGGCTCGCCAGCGGGCCGGTCCAGAAGCGCAGCTCGCGCTCCGGCACCAGCAGCTCCGCCTCGGGGAAGGCGTCGAGGTTGCCCACGTGGTCGTAGTGGAAGTGCGTGATGAGCAGCCGCGACACCGATGCGGCGTCGACGCCGACCAGTGCCAGCGCCTCGCGCGGCGGGCACAGGCACGTCCGGCCCCGGCGGGCGCCCACCGCGGGGTCGAAGCCGCAGTCCACGACCAGCGCGTCCGCGCCCTCGCCGATCACCCAGAAGTAGTAGTCGAGGCTCTGCGGCGCGTCCGGCTCGCCGTAGCTGTCGTAGCGGAGGAAGAACGCCCGCTTGGACGCCGCCCGCGTCGCGTAGCGCACGGCGACGACCCCGCCGGCCCGTGTCCCCTGGTTGCTGATCGGTCGATTCTATGCCGGGCTGGTTCCGGTCATGAGCCGGGCGATCCGCGCCGTCCAGGAGGTGGCCAGGGACCGGGTGGCGGCTGATGCGGCGGCCATCGTGGACGAGGCGAGACGGCGCCAGGAGTGCCTGACGGCGACGCTCGCCCGCTGGGACTACGGACGGCCGCCGGACGTGGGCGACCGCTCAGCAGGGCCGGCTCGGGCGCGAGCGTTGAAGGCCGCTTCGGAGTAGACGTCCGCCACGTAGTTCGGGTCACAGCGCTCGCCGCCCCAGCCTGCCGACGGCGTGGCCGCGACGATTGCAAGACCTCCCTCCGTGTGGCATCGTTGCAGGTACGCGGCCCCGCCGGTGCTGGCGTCCAACGGCTCGCGCCGCGGCGGAGCGATCTCCACGCCGTCCGGCGTCTCGAAGATCAGCTCATCGCCGACGCCGCGCCGAATCGTGAACTCGCCTTCGTGCAGGCGCCCGTGGTGGAATTCGCACAAACTCACGCCGTTGGCCAGGTCCGTCGGGCCGCCCTCCCACCACGGGATGATGTGGTGTCCCCTGGTGCGGCGCGCCGAGATCGGGCAGCCCGGGTAGCGGCAGGTGCGGTCGCGGGCGTGCAGCGCCCGCCGC
>DASYBH010000323.1:0-26000 GCA_036500885.1 Candidatus Dormiibacterota bacterium | reverse complement strand
GGGCGCCGGGCCGGCGGAACGGCGACGGGATGGCGGGTGCCTCCGGCCGCGGCGCCGCGTCGTTGACTGGACCCGCGGCTTCCGATGTGACGGCCGTCACCTGCTCGGCGGCAGGGGCCTCGGGCGACGCCTCCGGCTCGGCGGCGCGGGAACGCCGGCGCCGGCGTGACGCCGGCCGCGGCTGCGCCTCCGGCGCCGGGACCTGCTCCGGCGGGGGCGCCTGCTCTGCCGCGGGTGGCACCGGAACGATCGCCGGCTCGGCTGGCGGCGGCTGCGGCACCTCCACGATGTCGGCGGTCGATGCCGGCGAGCGCCGCCGGCGCCGGCGGGGCGCCGGGGTGGGCTCGGGCGCCGCTTCGGGCGCAGGCGCCTCGGGAGGCTTGGCCTCGGCCGGCGTCGTCGGCGCGGGTGGTGCGGCCGCCGGCTGCGCGGCGATCGCCTCCGGTGCCGCTTCCTGCCTCGACCGAGCGGACGAGCGCCGGCGCCGCCGTGCGGGCGCCGGTGCCGCCTCGGCGACGGGCGAAGGCTCGCTCTCGACCGCCCCTCCCTCCCTCATCTGCCGGGGGGTCAGGGGGGGCAGGTCGTCTTCCCTGGCTGCCGGCTCGGCCGGAACGGGCGTCGGCTCGGGCTGCCGCACCGGCTCGGCGATGGGCTGAGGAACCGTGCGCAGCTGCTCGCCCTGCTGCGGTCGGTCCGAAGCGGGCCGTTGGGCCGGCTGCGAACCGCGCCACTGGACCTCGGCCGCCGGTCGAGGCGCCGGCTCGCCCAGCGGCTCGTACAGCGGTCCGGGCATCGGCTTGGGCGGCAGGTCAGGCACGATGGCCATCTCGGATGCGCTTCGCCGGCGCCGGCGCCGGCCCTTGCTCTGCCGGGCCGCCGCCTCGGCAGGCTGGTCGCGGCGGCTCACCAGCCGCGTGACCTCGGCGGTCGCCACCAGCTCTCCGCGCTGGTTCTCGATCTCGACCTGCCAGACGGCCAGACCCCAGCGCGGGTTCTCGACCGGCCGCTTGCGGTTCAGGCGCCATCGCGCCCAGATCGTGTCGCCGGGGCGCACCGGGCGCATGAACTTCCACGACATGCCGACCATGCCCACCGTGGCCGGGAGAGGCACGTCGATCGCCCCCAGGCCGGTCGCCACGGCCGCCACCAGCGCGCCCGGCACCACCATCTCGCCGAACGGCCCGGCGCGTGCATGTTCCGCGTCGGTGTAGAGCGGGTTGTAGTCACCAGAAAGCGCGACGAAGGCGGCCAGGTCGGCCGTGGTGATGGTCCTTCGCCGTGTGCGCCACTCTCCACCGAGTGGCAGGTCTTCAAAATGAACGAGTTCCAGGACGTTCTCCGTAGTTTGCGAGTGCGAGTATACCTGCACACCTACTCCTACCATGGGTTCGGTGAGTCACTACTGTGTGAATTGCGGAATCCCCCTCGAGTCAAGGACGATCGAGGGCCGCGAGCTGGAGGCCTGCGCCACCTGCGGGTTCGTACTCTGGCGCGACCCCAAGGTGGTGACCATGGTCGTGGTCGAGAACGAGCGCGGGGACGTGGTCGTGGGCCGGCGCTCGATCGAACCGGGATACGGGCTGTGGTGCCTGCCCGGCGGCTACGTCAACGACGACGAGCACCCTGCCGATTCCGCCCTCCGGGAGTGCCGGGAGGAGATCGGCGCCGACGTCGAGATCATCGAGCTGCTGGGCGTCTACCACATCCTCAAGCGAGACGCGCCGAGCATGGTCGGCATCGGCTACCGGGCGCGACTGCGCCCCGGTGAGGTGCCGGTGGCGGGCAGCGAGATGCTCGAGGTCGGCGCCTTTCCCGGGCACTGCCTGCCGGAGCTGGCCTTCACGAGTCATCGGGAGGCGATGAGTGACTGGATGGTCCGCGGGGAACAATCCGAGGTGGATAGCACATGAACTGGGTCAAGACGTTCTTCTGGATGACCATCATGACGCTCGTGCTCGTGGTCGGGGGCAGCCTGCTGTTCGGGCGGACGGGGGTGATCCTCGGTTTCGGGTTGGCGCTGGTGATGAATGGCGCAGCGTACTTCTTCGGCGACCGGATCGCGCTGGCTGCCGCGCAGGCGCAGGAGGTGTCCCCGGCTGAGGCGCCCATGCTGCACGCGCTGGCCGACCGGCTGGCGGCGCAGTACCACGTCCCCAAGCCCGCCGTGTACGTGAGCCCCGATCCCAGCCCGAACGCGTTCGCGACGGGTCGCAGTCCGAGCCACGCGTCGATCTGCGTCAACCAGGGCCTCCTGCAGATCCTCAACCAGGAGGAGCTGTACGGGGTCCTGGCTCACGAGTTCGCGCACGTCCGCAACCGCGACATCCTGATCAGCACGATCGTCGCCGTTCTCGCGGGGGCCATCACGGTGCTGGCGCAGATCGGCCAGTTCGGTCTGTTCTGGGGTGGCGGCCGCGACGAGGAGGACCAGAGCCCGCTGGGCCTGATCGGCGTGCTGCTCTTCGTGATCCTCGGCCCGATCGCCGCGATGCTGATCCAGCTCGCCATCTCCCGCTCTCGGGAGTACGAGGCCGACCACACCGGGGCCGAGGTCAGCCATGATCCCCTGGCGCTGGCCAGCGCGCTGCGCAAGCTGCAGAGGGCCAGCGAGATCGTGCCGTCGGAGACGGCGCAGCCCGCGTTCGCCCACCTCTACCTGGTGAACCCGCTCTCGGGCCGGTCGTTCGCCACCCTCTTCTCGACGCACCCGCCGCTCGATGAGCGCATCCGGCGGCTCGAACGCATGGCCCACCACGCCCGTTAGCCCTACGCCGCTCATGCGGCGAGCGGCTGGCCTGGCCGCTGCAGGCGGCGGGGCCGCAGCACGAGTGTGAGACCGGCCAGGAGCAGGCCCGTGACCGCGCAGGCCGTGAAGCCGGCCAGGTAGCCGGAGCGCGCCATGACCGTGCCGAAGACCACGGGACCGAAGCCGAGCCCGATGTAGAGCACGAACCCGTACAGGCCCATTGCCACGCCTCTCGTGTCGGGCGTCGCCAGGTTGGCGAAGACGACGCCCAGAGCGAGGTACACCGTCGCCAGCACGGGCACCGACACCGCCAGCAGGAGCGTCGCCGACCAGAAGCCCGTGAGATGCGGAAGCACCGCCAACGACAGCGCGTAGGCGCCCAGGCCCACGCCGATGAGCAGTCCCCGCCTGGGCAGGCGATCCACGATCCGGCCACCCGGGATGCGCGCCAGGCCGTTGGCCACAGCCTGGATGGCGACCATGTACCCGATCTGCGCGGCCGGCAGGCCCAGCTGCTCCTTGCCGAAGAGCGGCAGGTACGCCTGGAGCGTGCCCCAGACGACGGTCGCGCCCAGCATGCCCACGGAGGCGGCCGCGAAGGCGCGGTGTCCGGCGATCGTCCGCAGCGGGCCGATCAGGTTCCAGCCCACGTCTCGCCCCGGCGTCGCCGGGACGCTGGTCAGCGTCATCGCCAGCGCCAGCCCGAACAGGACCGACGAGATCGTGAGCGCCGCCTGGAGGCTCAGCCACTGGAGCGATATCCCCGCCAGCGCCGGCCCGGCCAGGAACCCGACCTGGAAGGCGAGGGTCAGCCAGCCGATCGCCCGGCCGAGCCGGGCCGAGGGCACGATGTCCGCCAGGCTCGACATCAGCGCCGCCTGACCGGCCGCGATGCCCGCGCCGGCGAGCGCCTGCCACAGGAACAGCGGCGCGACGGTGTGCGCGACGCCCATCCCCACCTGCGAGACGCCGCCGACGAGGATCGCCCAGAGCAGCATCCTCCGCTTGCCGAAGCGATCGGCCAGGAAGCCCGCCGGCAGCGAGAGCCCGGCGGCGGTCACCGTACCGATGCTGAAGAGCAGCCCGACCTCGACCTTGTCGCCGCCCAGCTCACTGACGCGCAGTGGGAGGGCGAAGCCCCGGACGGCCAGCGCCGCGAAGATACACCCCGCCGCCACGTAGATCGGCAGCGTTCGGTTCCTGACGGCGGACACTGCAATCTAAGATACCGGTTGCGGTGTCCGACGACATTCGACCCCCCGGCTCTGAGCTGGCGCGCGCCGCCGAGCTGGTGGCGGCCGCGCGGCGCGGGGTCGCCTTCACCGGCGCCGGCGTCTCGGCGGAGAGCGGCATCCGCACCTTTCGCGGCCAGGACGGCCTGTGGCGGCAGTATGACCCGTACAAGGTCGCTTCCATCGAGGGCTTCCGCCGCGATCCCTCGGTCTACTGGCGGGTCGCGAGCCAGGGCTGGCGCATGTTCCGGCAGGCCGAGCCCAACTCGGGCCACCTGGCGCTCGCCGCGATGGAGAAGGGCGGCCACCTGGCCGGCGTGGTCACCCAGAACACCGACGGGCTGCACCGGGACGCGGGTACGCGGACGCTGATCGAGCTCCACGGCAACGGCCGCACGGTGCGCTGCCTGGAGTGCGGCGCGACCGAGCCGCGAGCGGACGTCCAGGCCCGGCTGGACCGCGAGCTGCCACCTCGCTGCCTGGCGTGCGGCGGCGCCCACATCAAGCCGGACGTGGTGTTCTTCGGACAGCCGCTGCCCAACGTCGCCATGATGGAGGCGTTCCGCATGGCGCGCGAGTGCGACCTGATGCTGGTCGTGGGCAGCTCGCTGCAGGTGTACCCGGCTGCCGACGTGCCCCAGGTGGCGGTGGAGCGGGGGACGCCGCTGGTCATCGTCAACGACGAGCCGACGCCGCTGGACGTGGTGGCCACGGTCGTCGTCCGCGGGCGGTCGGGCGAGGCCCTGCCCGAGGTCCAGCGCCTGGCGCGAATCTCCTCCTGAGCAGGTCCTCTCAGATGAGTGCTTCCCGTGCAGTGCCCTGGCGAAAGGCGGTGAACGTCCGGGCGGTCGTCGGCCTGAGTTGCAGCACGAAGCCACGAAGGACACGAAGACGCACGAAGGAAATGGGGATCTGGGGATCGGCTGGAGCGCTGAGTCTGACCTTGAAACCCTTTGTGCGTCTTCGTGCTCTTCGTGGCTTCGTGCTTCAGACCAGTTCGGAATTATTCGTCTCACCCCGCTGGGCGCAGGTGGATCACGTCGCCGGCCGCGAAGGCGCGGCCGTCGACGATCAGCGCGCCGTCCGGGGTCACGTCCTCGGCCACGCCCTCGAAGGTCTCACCCGAGAGCTGCACCCGAACGCGACGGCCGAGCGTGTCGGCGCGCCCGCGCCAGGCGGCGAGGACCGCGGCGGCCTCGGCCGCGAACCAGCGCGTCATCTCGGCCTCCATGCGAAGGACCAGCTCGTCCCTGTCGACCCCCTCCAGCATCGCCGCGCCGGGAGGCGCCCAGCGCAGGTTGACGCCGATGCCGACGATGCACTTGTGGCCGGTCCGCTCCACCAGGATGCCGGCGAGCTTGCGGCCATCCAGCAGCAGGTCGTTCGGCCACTTGAGGCGGATCGCGTCGCCGCATGCCGCGGCTGCCGCGACCCCGGCGGCGAACGGCGCCAGCTCGTGCACCGGCATGACCCAGGAGGCGAGCAGCGCGCTGCCGGGCGGGGCCTCCCAGCGCCGGCCGAGTCGCCCGCGGCCGGCCGTCTGGTGCTCGGCGACCACCACCGTGCCGACCGGCAGCTGGCGGGCCACGTCCTGCGTCGAGGACACCGCGCCCACCCGGATCACCTCCATGGCCCGAGTATCGTAGGCGGTGAATGGCCGGGACCTCCTGGGACAAGCTCGGACAGATGGACGCAGCCTTCGAGCTGGTGGCGCCCGCGCTGCGCCGCGTGGCCCAGGCCGAGGGCGTGAAGCTGCACGAGTTCTTCCGCGACGACCCCGTCTGGCGGCTGGACTTCGCCCGGCAGGCGGGCGGCGAGGCGGTGATCGACGTCGCATGGCAGGAGGACCGGCCCGAGGAGTACGCCGTCTCGGCGTCGTGGTGGCTCGACGACTACGACACGACCATGCGGCACTCGCGCCTCGAGCAGGTGGGCACCTTCACGCGGGACCGCTCGCTCGACGAGCTGGAGGCCATGCTGCGCGACGCGCTGCGCCGCATCGACGGGTGGACCGAGGCGGACCTCGACCAGCACTCCGGGCCCCACGGCGACTGGCAGCGCTACCAGAGTCGAGACGAGTTCTACCGGACGCGGTTGCCCCGCCGATGAAGATCTACCGAGCGGTCACGCTGGTCCTCATGATGGTCTGCGGGCTGGTCGTGGTGGCGGCGATGACCGCCTACGGCATCGGAACGTTCAACGGTGGCAGCCTGGCGGCGCTGCTCGTCGTCCTGGTGGCGGCGGCGATCGCCGGAATCGCGTTCAGCTATCGGCGGTACTTTCCACGAAGGCGATGACGAACCCACTCAGGCTTGGATGGAAGGCGTCGGCTGAACAGTTCGGC
Organism: Candidatus Dormiibacterota bacterium; assembly: GCA_036500885.1. GTDB lineage: Bacteria > Chloroflexota > Dormibacteria > Dormibacterales > Dormibacteraceae > CF-161. Next base: position 19,678 of record DASYBH010000323.1, on the reverse strand, counting down.
CCGCGCCAGCTCCTCGATTTCGCGGTGCTCGCCGAGGAGCTCGGCTTCGAGAGCGCCTGGATCAGCGACCACTACCAGCCGTGGCGCCACACGGACGGCCACGCGCCGTTCTCGATGGCGTGGCTGGCGGCCGCCGGCGAGCGGACGAAGCGGATGATCCTCGGCACCAGCGTGTTGACGCCGACGTTCCGCTACCACCCGGCGGTCGTGGCCCAGGCGTTCGCCACGCTGGGCGTGATGTACCCGGGGAGGATCGTCCTCGGCATCGGGACGGGCGAGTCGATGAACGAGGTGCCCGTGATCGGCATCGAGTGGCCCGAGCCCCGGGAGCGCTTCCGGCGGCTCAGCGAGGCGACCAAGCTGATCCGGCGCCTCTGGACGGAGGACTCGGTCGAGTTCGACGGCGAGTACTACCACGTCCACGGGGCGACGGTGTACGACCGCCCGGAGCAGCCGGTGCCCATCTACGTCGCGGCCACCGGCGAGGTGGCCGCCCGCTTCGCCGGGCGCCAGGCGGACGGCTTCATCTGCACCTCGGGCAAGGGTATGGAGCTGTACCGTGACAAGCTGCTGCCGGCGGTCCGCGAAGGGGCGCAGGCAGCGGGCCGGGACTACGACGCGATCGAGAAGATGATCGAGATCAAGGTCGCGTTCGACACCGATCGCGACCGCGCGCTGGCGGACACGCGGATCTGGGCGGCGCTGGCGCTGTCCGCGGAAGAGAAGGTCGGCGTGCACAGCCCCAGGGAGATGGAGGAGCGGGCGCGCGGCGTCACCCACCCCGAGCGCCGATGGCTGGTCTCGACCGACCCGGAGGAGCACGTGGAGCAGCTCGCGCCGTACCTGGATCTGGGCTTCACGCACCTGGTCTTCCACCATCCGGGCGACGACCAGGAGCGCTTCCTGCGCCTGTACGCGGAGCAGGTGCTGCCCCGCCTGCGCGAGCGCTGGGGATGAGCGCGTCCGGGATCTGGGTCGTCGTCCTGGTCAAGGATTTCGAGCAGGCCAAGCAGCGGCTTCGCCCGGCGCTCGACCCCGGCCAGCGCCGGGAGCTGGCCCGTGAGAACGCGCGGCTCGCGCTGGCGGCCGCCAGGGCCGGCGACCGCGTCCTGGCCGTGTGCGGCAGTGCGGCGGCGGCGGACCTGGCCCGCTCGGCCGGCGCGGAGGTGCTGCTCGAGGCCGAGCCGTCGGGACAGAATCCCGCCGCGCGGCTCGGCATCTCCCACGCGACGTCCCAGGGGGCGGGCGCGGTGCTGCTCCTGTCCAGCGACCTGCCCCTGGTCAGCCGCCGGACGATCGCCACGATGCTGTCGGCCGCACGCCGGCTGGGCAGCCCGGCGGTGCTGGCGGCCCCGGCCACGGGGCGCGGCGGCACGAACGCGCTGTTCCTGAGCCCGCCGGACGCGATCGACCTCCACTTCGGAGACGACTCCCTCGGCAAGTTCCAGCGCGACGCGGCGTCCCGCGGCGTTCGGTTCGCCATGCACGAGTCGCCGCGCCTGGCGCTCGACCTGGACGAGCCCACGGACCTGGACGAGCTGCGCCGCCTGGCCGGCTGAGTGCTCCGCGGCCGAGTTTGATGGCGCGTCATGCCGAGTTCAGCCTGAGCACCGCCTTTCGCCAGGGCTGCGGCTTTCATCCACCCTGTCGGGCCGGAGCTGCGGTAGGCTGCGAGTTGGCCCTGGACGAGTCGAGGAGGTGAGCCAATGTTCAGGCAGGGTGATGTGCTGCTGGTCCCGCAGGGTCAGCTGCCCGACGGCAAGGCCATCGAGCCCGATGGCGGCCGCCTGGTGCTGGCCAGGGGCGAAGCCACCGGGCACCACCACAGCGTCGCCGTCGAGGACGGCGAGCTGATCGACACGGCGGAGGGCGTGTTCCTCCGCATCATGACGCCCACTCCGCTGGAGCACCAGGAGCATGGTGCGATCACGCTGCAGCCGGGTGTGTACCGCGTGCTGCGCCAGCGTGAGTACGTGCCGGGCGCGATCGAGCGGATGGTGGGGCTTCTGGACTGAGGGCATGAGCGGCCGGCTCGACCGGCTCGCGCCCGCCCACGAGGCGAAGCTCGAGGCGCTCCGAGAGGAGTGGAGGGCGGTCGGCCTGGCCACGGGTCCGGCCGATCGCCGGCGCGCGGAGCGCGGCATGCGCGCCGCCTACCTGGCCGCCGGCCTGCCGCCCCCACAGCTCTTCCTGTGGGTCCGCTCCCCCCTGGAGGGCGTTCTCGGAACGATGCACCTCACGGTGACGAGCAGGGAGGGCGAGGCGGACCCCGTTCGCGACCGGCTCGCCGCCACGCTGCGCGCCGCCTACCTGGACCTCGTCGGCCGGCCGGGCGGTGAACCATGGGGCAGGGCCTGGGCGCCCCGCGCGCCGGTGTCCGGCGATGCGCTGGCCGATTTCCTCAGGCAGACCATGCTCGACACGCGGGCGGTGCGCGAGCGCGTCGCCCGGCGGCTTCCCGCCCGCGTCGGCCGCGCGGTGCGCTCGGCCATCGGGCCGGGGGTCGCCGAGAGGGTGCGGCGGGAGCTGCAGGGTGAGGTCCGCTGGCAGGTCGTGCGGCGCGTCTGGGCGCCGCTCGTGGCCGAGATCCAGACACGGGCATGGCAGCGGCTGGAGGCGCACGTGGGAACCCACCACGCGGGTAAACGGGCAGTGGCGAGAACCTGGTCCGTGATCAGGGACCTCGCCCGCCTGGCGCCGGCCCGCGACGCGCTCCACGCGCCGGCGGGCGACTACGCCACGCCGGATTGGCTGGCGACGTACGACTTCTTCGGTCGCGCCTGCGGGGTGCGGGCGGTGGAGCGCCTGGACGGCCTGATGGAGGTGGCCCGCGCCGCCGGCTGGTGCTGGTGGCCGCACCGGAGCGCCGTGCTGCTGAGCGATCGGCCCGAGGCGCTCCACCTCGACGAGCGGGGCCGCCTGCACCATGCCCGTGGGCCGGCGGTGGCGTATCCCGATGGCTGGGCCATCTGGGCATGGCACGGTGTGCCGGTGTCGAGGCCGGTCATCGAGAACCCCGACAGCCTGGCGGTGCGCGACGTGCTGGCCGAGGCCGACGTCGAGGTGCGGCGCGTGATGATGGAGCGGATCGGCCACGAGCGTCTGCTCCGCGACGGCGGCGCCAGGCGGGTGTCCGAGGACGAGGCCGGCATCCTCTGGCGGCTGGACCTGGAGGACGACGAGCCGCTCGTCTGCGTGGAGGTCACCGACGGCACGCCCGGCGCGGACGCGACGTTCCGCCGCTACGTGCTCCGCGTGCCGCCGGACGTGCACAGCGCCAGGGAGGGGGTCGCCTGGACGTTCGGCATGGACTACGGCGACTACCGGCCCACCGTCGAGACCTGACGTTCGGGCGGCGGCTCCACGGTTCCCGGCATCATGACTCTCTGTCATGCGGGTCACACTCCTGGCGGGGGGCACCGGGGCCGCCAAGCTGGCGGTCGGGCTGCAGGCCATCCTCGCTCCCGGCGAGCTGAGCGTCGTCACCAACACTGCCGACGACGTCGACTTCTGGGGCCTGCGCGTCTGTCCCGACACCGACGCCGTGCTCTTCCGGCTGGCAGGCGTCTTCAACGAGCAGGCCGGGTTCGGCGTGACCGGGGAGACCTTCAACGTCCACGGCCAGATGAGGCAGCTCGGCGAGCCGGACTGGTTCTGGCTGGGCGACCGCGACCTCGCCTTCCACATCGTGCGCACCGATCTGCTGAGGCGGGGCGCCCGGCTCACGGAGACGGCGCTGGAGCTGGGGCGCCGCCTGGGCCTCTCCACCCGCGTGCTGCCCATGGCGGACGACGACGTGCGCACCTGCTTCGCGACCGAGGAGGGCGTGCTGGGCTTTCAGGAGTACTTCGTGCGGGAGAAGCTTCGCCCGCGCCTGCGCGGCATCCGGTTCGTCGGGGTCGAGACCGCTCGCCCGGCGCCGGAGGCGCTGGCGGCCGTCGAGGAGGCCGACGTCGTGGTGATCGGGCCCTCCAACCCGCTGATCAGCATCGCCCCGATCACGGCCATGGTGGGCGGCGCGCTGCGTCCCGAGCGGACGGTCGCCGTCAGCCCGATCGTCGGCGGGAGGGCGCTGAAGGGCCCGACCGTCGAGATGATGCTGGCGCTGCTGGGCGAGGCCACGCCGATCCGGGTCGCCGAGGAGTACCGCCGGCTCGCCGGGCGCTACGTCCTCGACGAGCAGGACCGCGAGCTGGCGCCGGCGGTCGCGGCCATGGGCTACCGTGTGCTGGTCGCCGACACCGTGATGCGAGGCGTCGCGGAGGCCCAGCGCCTCGCGACCGCCGTGCTCGAGTCCTGGGAGTAGCGCCGTGCGAGCACTGACCGTCTCGGCCGTCAGCCGGGATCCCGAGGCCCTGGCCCGCCTGCTCGGTCCCGAGCAGCCGCTGGAGCCCCTCCTCGCGGCCGCGCGCGAGGTGTGCCGGGAGGGCCACGGCGACCTCATCACCTACTCGCCCAAGGCCTTTCTGCCCCTGACCCAGCTCTGCCGCGACAACTGCGGCTACTGCACCTTCGCCAAGCCGCCGCGGCCGGGCGCGCGCGCCTACATGAGCGAGGAAGAGATCCTGGGCCTGGCCCACGCGGCGGCCCAGGCCGGCTGCCGCGAGGCGCTGTTCACCCTCGGCGACAAGCCGGAGCGGCGCTACCGGGTGGCACGCGACGAGCTGCGCGCGCTGGGCTTCGACACCACCGTCCGGTACCTGACCCACGTGGCCGGACGGGTGCTCGCGGAGACCGGCATGATCCCGCACGCCAACCCGGGGGTGCTGAGCCGGGAGGAGCTGGTCGGGCTGCGACGGGTCAGCGGCAGCATGGGCCTGATGCTGGAGCAGGCCTCGACCCGCCTGCTGGGCCGCGGCGAGGCGCACTGGGCCAGCCCCGACAAGCGGCCCGAGGCGCGGCTGGCCACGATCCGGCTGGCCGGCGAGCTGCGGATCCCGTTCACCACCGGCCTGCTGATCGGGATCGGAGAGACGCTGGACGAACGGGCGCGGACGATCGCCCTGCTGGCGGACCTGGCGCAGGACCGGCACGTCCAGGAGCTGATCGTGCAGAACTTCAGGGCCAAGCCGGGCACGCGGATGGCGGATGCCGCCGAGCCGACCATGGAGGACCTGCTGCGCGCCGTCGCGGTGACCCGCCTGGCGTGCGGTCCGGAGCCGAACGTGCAGGCGCCGCCCAACCTGGCGCCGCAGGAGTACGCGCTCCTGGCCACGGCCGGCATCAACGACTGGGGAGGCATATCCCCCGTCACGATGGACTACGTCAACCCCGAGGCGCCGTGGCCGCAGCTGCGGTTCCTCGCCGCGGCCACCGAGGCCGCCGGCGCGCGCCTGGCGCCCCGACTCTGCGTGTATCCGGAGTACGTGAGGGATCTCGAGAGCGCACGGCGCTGGCTCGATCCCGCCGTGCTGCCGCACGTCCTGCGCGCAGCCGACGGCGAGGGGCTGGCCCGCCGAACCTGAGCAGCCGACCCCATGGAGTGGGACGGCCGCTCTCCTCGGCATCCGTTCCGGGGGCGCCGGGATCCACCGACGCAGCGCAGCGATGTCCTGGGGGGCGCGTACGCGGTGGATCTCGGCGCCGGTGTCCCCCCAGATAATCGCGCCCGGAGTCACAGGCGCAACTTCTGGTGCGGCAGTTGACTCTCCTATCATCAGCCCTCATGACCTACGACGAGATCGTTCAGGGTCTCCGCGACTCCACCTACGAGCTGCAGAACGAGGGTCGCCGCGTGCGCGCCGGCCTGAAGACGGAGCAGGACACCGCGGGCATCATCGAGCGCTATGCCTGGCTGTACGCCGAGGAGACCCTGGACGCCGTCGGAGAGCCCGTCGACGAGGAGCGCAAGCGCGTCCGCGCCGCGCTGCTCCAGGGCATCATCGAACGGCGCACCGCCGCCCAGCAGGACCGCCTGTCCACCTTCTACGCGAACGCCCTGGCGACCGCCGGTGACGAGCGGCTGCCCTTCTACACGGCGCAGGCGCGGCTCGCGACCGAGCCGAGCCCCGTGCGCCGGGAGGCGCTGGCCAGCGGCGCCGCCGCGGTCATGGCCGAGGCGGATGAGCTGCACCTGACGCTGGAGGCGACCGTCCAGGAGACGATCCGCGGCTTCGGCCTGGGAGACTACACGCGTTTCTGGTCGAGCCTGAAGGAGCTCGACTACGGCGAGCTGCGGGACGAGGTGGCGCGTGTGGCCGAGGCCGCGCGGGCCCGGTACCGCGCCTGGGTCGAGCCGAGGATGGAGGCGGCCGGGGGCGCGTTCGGGGAGGCCGCCCAGGCGCACGTGCCCTTCTTCCGGCGCCTGCCCGAGCACGACGCGGCGTTCGTCGCGGAGCGGTTCGAACCCGCCATGCGCCGCACGTTCGAGCGCCTCGGACTGGACCTCTTCACGACGCCCTCCGTTCAGCTGGACCTCGCCGATCGTCCCGCCAAGAACCCGCGGGCGTCCGTGTGGGTGCCGGAGGCCGGCCGCGAGGTCCACCTGCTCGTCCGGCCCAGCGGCGGCAACACGGACTACGCGGCATTCATGCACGAGGCGGGCCATGCCCTCCATTTCGGCCTCTCCGACCCCGGGCTCGGGTGGCCGCTGACCAATCTCGGCCGCTCCATGGCCTACGCGGAGCTGTGGTCGTACCTGGTCGAGCGCATCGGCCACGACGCGGGCTGGATCGCCGAGGCGACCGGCATCGATGACGCCGCCGCGGAGCGGGTCGCGACCGACCAGACCGGCGTCGACCTGATGCTGTTCATGCGCTACACCGCCAAGCTCACGGCCGAGCTGGAGCTGTACGCCGGTGACCCGCTGGACGCGGCTCGCGGCCAGAGCATCTACGCCGGCGTCCTCGGCGCGGGCACCGGCTTTCGGTACGACCCCCGTGCGTGGCAGTTCGACCGCGATCCCGGCCACTACGCGGCCGACTACCTGCGTGCGTGGCTGGCCGAGGCGGCGCTCGAGCAGCACCTGCAGGAGCGCTTCGGAGAGCGCTGGTGGGCCAGCCGCGACGCCGGCGACTGGCTGCGTGAGCAGTGGCGCCGGGGCTGGGCGCCCGAGGCCGAGGAACTGGTCGCCGAGGTGGGTGGCCGGCCGTGGTCGGGCCAGGCCCTGCTGGAGCGGCTGGAGCGGCGCCTGCCCGGCGGGCGGCAGCCGGCCCGGGTGGTCTGATGGCGCTGTTCGAACAGATCGACGTCGACCTGGTGGCAGCACGCAAGCAGCGTGACGAGACCCGGCTGTCCACGCTCGGGCTCCTGAAGAGCGAGATCGTCAAGGCGACGAAGGTCCGGGGTTCGGGTGGCGCCGCCGACGACCTGGTGCTCCGTGTCGTCCGCCAGGAGGTCAAGCGCCGGGAGGAGGCGGCCAGGGTCTATGACTCGGCGGGTCGAGCGGAGGCGGCCAGGAAGGAGGAGGCGGAGGCTGCGGTGCTGCGCGGCTACCTGCCCGCCGACCTGGACGACGCTGAGCTGGAGCGCGAGGTCCAGGCGGCGATCGACGAGGTCCAGCCACAGGGGCCTCGCGACTTCGGCGCCGTGATGAAGGCCGCCAACGCGCGCCTCGCCGGCCGGGCCGAGGGCGGCCGCATCGCCACGGTGGCGCGGAGGCTGCTTGGCTCGTAGCACCTCCGGGACGACGGAGGCAGGTGGGCGCCGCGCGACGCGGGCCAGGGCGAAGAAGCCGGCCCTTCCCCGCGCGCCGCGCGGCGCTCGTGAGCGCGCCATGCTCACGGTCGAGCGGTTGGCGGCCATCTACCCGGCCGCCTGCGAGCTCGACCACCGGAACGCGTTCGAGCTGACCATCGCGACCATCCTGTCGGCCCAGACGACGGACAAGATGGTCAACTCCGTCACGCCTGAGCTGTTCCGCCGCTACCCGACGGCGGCCGACCTGGCGGCGGCCGACCCGGCCGACGTGGAGCGGATCATCAAGCCGACCGGTTTCTTCCGCAACAAGGCGCGCTCGATCATCGCCTGCGCGCGTGCGCTGGTCGAGCGCTTCGACGGCGAGGTGCCGCCCCGGATGGAGGACCTGGTCACGCTGCCCGGCATCGGCCGCAAGACCGCCAACGTCATCCTGGGCGTGGCCTTCGACGTGCCGGGCTTCGCGGTGGACACGCACGTCACGCGGCTGACCAACCGGCTCCGCCTCGTCGCGACGAGCGATCCGGAGAAGATCGAGGCGCTCGTCACCAGGATGGTGCCGCCGGTCGAGTGGACCGGGCTGTCACTGCGGTTGATCCTCCACGGCCGCCGGGTGTGCGAGGCCCGGCGTCCCCGGTGCGAGGAGTGCGTGCTGAACGACTTCTGCCCGTCCTCGCTGGTGAAGCCCAGGACCTGACGCCCCGCCCCGAACATGTGTTCTATAATGGTCGCATGCTCGATCCAGAGCCGCGACGGGTCGAAGTGCGGTACGTGGAGCAGCCGTGCAAGAGCGCGCTCAACCCGGTCAAGGGCATGGGTTTCAAGTGGTCGCTCAATCCCTACATGGGCTGCGAGCATCGCTGCGCGTTCTGCTACGTCCGCGCCTATGAGAAGCGGGCTGACCGGCCATCCGACGATGCGTACGGACGGGCCATCCGCGTCAAGACCAACGTGGCGGACGTGCTGCGCCATGAGCTGTCCCGGCCGGCATGGCGCCGGGAGACGGTATCGATCGGGGCGGCCACCGATCCCTACCAGCCGGCAGAGGGGCGGTACCGGCTGACCCGCGCATGCCTGGCCGCGTTCGCGGACTTCGCCAGCCCGGTCGGCCTCATCACGCGCGGCCCGATGATCGTCCGCGACCTCGACGTCCTCGTGCGGCTGGCCCAGCGCGCCCAGTTCAGCGTCACGTTCAGCATCCCCACGCTGGACGACGAGGTCTGGCGGAGGACCGAGCCGGGCACGGCGCACCCGCGGCAGCGGCTGCGCGCCATCGAGCGGCTGGCGGCCGCCGGCATCCGGGTCGGCGTGGGCATGGCGCCGATCCTTCCCGGTCTCAGCGACCGCCCGGAGCAGCTGGAGGCCGTGGTCAGGGCGGCGCGAGACGCCGGCGCCACGCACGTCTGGTCGAACGTGCTGTACCTGCGCGACGGCACCCGCCAGCACTTCCTGGAGGTCCTGCGGCAGCACTGGCCCGAGCTGCTGCCTCGCTACCTGGCCGACTACCGCGGCGGGGCCTACCTGAAGCCGGAGAAGACCGCTCCGGTGACGCGTTCGGTCGCGGCCCTGGCCGGCGAGCTGGGCGTGAACGCTCGGGCTCGCGCCCTCCTGGCGCCGCCGCCGGCGCCGCCCGCACCCCAGCAGCTCTCGCTGCTGGCGAGCTGATGCTGGAATACGCCCCCGGTCACAGCGCGGGTTCGCTAGGATGCATGGCGATGTGGTGGTCGCTCAGCAGCCGGGTCAACGGTCTACCGAAGCGGGAGATCTGGCGCCGCACGGTGCCCTGCTACAAGCACGTCCTGGAGCCGGACGGTGAGCGTCTGGCGCAGTGCCTGCTCGTCGACTCGAAGTACCTCTACCGGTATCCGTTCGAGAAGAAGACCGGCCTCGCGTCGCTTGCGGTCAAGGCGCGCTACCTGAAGGGCGAGATGGACGATCTGCGATTGCGCGAATTCCAGCCGGGGCTGTGCCGCTATGTCCACCCGCGCGACCAGGCCGTCCCCGCGTAAGCAGGCGGCGACGTCCGAGGCGACGGACGGCGCTGGGATCGTGCAGCAGGTGCTTGCCGAGCGCCGGGACCTGCTTGTCGCCTACGAGCGGCTGCGACTGGAGCTGGAGGAGCTTCGCGGCTCTGCCGACCGGACGGACCCGCGCCTCCACGTGATGGAGCTCGAGAATCGCGCGCTGCGCGAGGAGCTCGCCGCGGTTCGTGGTGAGCTGCAGCGGTTCGAGGAGGCCGTGGCTCGCGTGGTGGAGGAAATAAGGAAGACGACCTGCCCCCCCTGACCCCCTGGCAGACGAGGGGGGAGGTAGAGAAGGCCTCGCCATGAGGGCGAGGCCTTCTCCGCTGCTACTCCGCTAGTTGACGGCGTTCGCGAGCTGCTCGGCGTAGGGCGTGATCACCCCGCCGACCCATGGGATCTGGAACCTCGCGCCGCCGCCGCCGTTGGCCCTGATCAGGCAGATGATCCAGATGACCACGCCGAACAGCCAGAGCAGGCGCGACACGGCGAAGAGGAGCCCGCCCAGCGTGAAGAGCGAGACCTCGTTGAGGATGAAGCCGATGACCGAGATCGAACCGAAGAAGATCGTCGACTGCGCCGCGTGGAACTTCACGTCGGGATCGTTCTTGCCCACGAAGAGGAAGATGATCCCGGTGATCCACCACAGCAGGTACGAGAGGATGGCGCCGGTCTTCTTGTCGACACCGCTCGCCGGCTGATAACCAGGCGGCGGGTATCCCGGTTGCTGCCCGCCCGGCGGCGGATAGCTCGGCGGCTGACCCCCAGGGGGCGGACCGGGTGGTGGATTCTGCATGTTGGACGCCTCCAGGAAACGGGAATTTTGGCTGGCTGTTGCATTATGTATCCCGTTCCTGCAAATCACCAGCCCAATGTGCAGGGTTGATCGCACAGCGGTTGGCCTCGGGGACCTCGACGCTTCTCATTCTCGCGCCGGACGGTTGAGGTTGCAATGGCATCGGCGTGGCGCGGCTGCTCGGATTGGGCCATCGCCAGCGCGAGCGCACCCTCTTATCCGGGGGTCCCGACGGCCAAAATGGACCGGATGAAGGCGGTCACGTATCACGGCGTCGGAGACTTCCGCGTCACCGATGAGCCCCGGCCCGAGCTGTCCGGTCCGGACGACGCTCTGGTCAGGGTCACGCTGGGCGCGATCTGCGGTTCGGACCTGCACATCTACCACGGCCACACCCCGATCGAGGAGGGCGCGGTCATCGGGCACGAGCTGGTCGGCGTGGTCGAGGAGGTGGGCCCGCGGGTGCGCTCGGTGAAGCCGGGCGATCGCGTGGTGGCGCCCTTCTCAACCGCCTGTGGCGCGTGCCCCCAGTGCCGGCGGGGCTGGTGGTCGCAGTGCGAGGAGCGGGCGGTCCTCGGCCACGGGACCTACTTCGGGGGCCTGGGCGGCGCTCAGGCCGAGCACTGCGTCGTGCCCACGGCCGACGTCAACCTGGTGCGCATCCCCGACGGCGTGGATGACGAGCAGGCGATCTTCGTGGGCGACATCCTGGCCACCGGCCTCTTCGCGGCGGAGCGCGGCGAGATCAGGCCAGGCGACACGGTGGCCGTCATCGGCGCCGGCCCTGTCGGTCTGATGGCCGTGATGTGCGCGCACCTGTTCGGGCCGGCGCGGGTGTACGCCGTGGACATGGTGGGGAGCCGGCTCGAGCTCGCCGCCGACCTGGGCGCCATACCGCTGGATTCCAGGGCCGTGAACGCGGTGGCCGAGATCCAGCGCCACACCGATGGCCTGGGGGCCGACGTGGCGCTGGAGTGCGTCGGCCAGGTCGCCGCCATCGAGACCGCGATCAACTGCGTCCGCGGAGGCGGCACCGTCTCCTCGGTGGGCGTGCCCAGCGCGATCAATGGCGACTTCCCGTACTTCGACGCGTGGAACCGTGACCTGACCTTCCGGTCCGGATGGACCAACGTCCACCGCTACCTGCGACCGCTCCTGGAGCTGATCGTGGCCGGCCGGCTCCACCCGGAGCGCATCATCAGCCACCGGATGCGGCTCGACGATGCCGTCGAGGCCTATCGACTGTTCGACCGGCGCGAGGCGACCAAGATCGTCCTCCGCCCCTGACCGCCCGGGACCGGAGGTGCCGGTGATCAGTCCTCCGGTGTCTCTGAGTCCGGCCGGCCGGCCTGGTGGTCGAGCGCGATCAGGTACCCGCGCGCCCGCTCCGTGAGCGGGTAGCGGTTGACAACGGCCCAGAAGCCGGGCCCGTGGTTGGGCACCTCCAGGTGGGCCAGCTCGTGGACCAGGAGGTAGTCCAGGACCCAGGCGGGCAGCCCGGCAGCCCTGGTCGAGATCCGGATCGTGCCGGCGCCGAAGGTGCAGGAGCCCCACCGGCTGGTCTGCTCCGCGTAGGCGATGCTCGCCCACCGCAGGCGGCCGTCGAAGTAGCGGCGGTTGAGCGCCTGGGCGCGCTCGTCCAGCATCGCGTCGGACGGCTGCGCCCGCCGGAGCTGCCGCTCCAGGCGGGCTCGCATGCGCTCGGCCCATTCCTGCCTCTCGGCGGTGGGCATCGCGGCGGGGACGCGCAGCTCGAGCACGCCGTCCACCACCCGGGCCGACACCGTGCGGCGGCGGTTGGGGGACGCGACGATGCGGATCTGCGGCTGCCAGTTCCCCGCGCGCGTGCTCACGTGCGCTGTGTCACGCCCTCGGCTGGGAATGGGGCGCGTCCACGTTCCAGGTCCCGGGCCGGACCTGCACGTCGGGCTGCCCAATCGCCTCGGTCAACGCTCCTAACCCTCCCGACTCCTGCGCCAGCGAACAACGGAACGACGTGATGGTAGGGGAACGTCAGAGCGGGATGCTCGTGTGCCTGCGGGAGGGCGGCTCCACCGTCCTGTGCACGCAGAGCTCGAGGCTGCGGACGAGCGCCCGGCGCGTCTCGCGCGGCTCGATGACCGCGTCCACGTGGCCGCGCTCCGCCGCCGCATACGGGCCGGCCACGGCGTCCCCGATCTCGGCCGACGGCCAGGCCAGGTTCAGGTCCGCGCCCAGCTGCTTGGGCGACATCGTGGCGTACGCGTCGCCGACCGCCCTGCGGGTGATCACGGCCAGCTTGGGCACGGTGGCCTCGGCGTAGGCGCGGAGCAGCGCGACGCCGTGAGCCGTTCCCGCGGGTGATCCCGGCGTGTCGACCAACGAGACCAGCGGCACGTTGAAGGCGTCGCAGAGGCGAACGAAGCGGGCGGCCTTGCCGGAGGCCGCAGCGTCGAGCGCCCCCGCCAGCACCCGCGGCTGGTTGGCAACGACACCGGCGACGTGGCCGCCCAGGCGGCCGAAGCCGACCAGCACGTTCTGGGCGAAGAACGGCTGGACCTCCAGGAACCGGCCGTCGTCCAGCAGGCGGGTGACCACCTCCCGCATGTCGTACTGCCCGTCAGCGCTCTCCGGCACCAGCGTCTGCAGGGCGGCGTCGCCGCGGTCGGAGGGGTCGGCGGCCGGCTGGAACGGAGGCGCCTCGCCGCTGTGCGAGGGCAGGTGGGAGAGCACCGCCCGCACCGCCCGCCAGCACTCGGCCTCGTCCTCCGCGACGAGGTGCGCCGCGCCGGGCGAGACGCCCGGACCCCTCCCCCCCTCATCTGCCGGGTGGTCAGGGGAGGTAAGTCGTCTTCCCTTCTCCGAAACGACGAAGACGAGGTCCATCAGCGCGGAGACGGGGGTCGCCGCGCCCAGCACCACGCCGAGCTGGGGAACGACCCCTGAGGCGCCGACGTGGCGGTAGCAGATTCCGGCGAGGCCCGCCAGAGCGGTCAGTCCCTCGTTCGGCTCGCCGGCGGAGTCGTCGATCGCGATGAGAGGGACACGGCTGCGCAGCGCCAGCTCCTGGACCTTGGCGATCTTGGCTGCCGTGACCTCGCTGAGCGACGCGTCCCGCCCGGACGTGAGGGCGTAGAGCGCCACGTCCCGGCCGTCGATGGTGCCGAGGCCGACAACGGCCCGGGCGGCAGCCTCCCCGACGCCCGCGAACGCATCCAGCTCGACGAAGCTGTCCGCGTCGAGCAGCGCGTCGATCCGCGCGCGTGCGGGCGATCCCCCCCTCATCTGCCGGGGGGTCAGGGGGGGCAAGTCGTCTTCCTTTCGTGCTCCCGCCCGGACGTGGCGGCGAGGTCGGGGCCGGCAGGCTTCCGCCCGGGACGTACCTCGGTCACCTGACCTATCGTAGAGCCGGATTCTGCGATGGCCGAGACGCTCGCGGTCGACCGGTACCTCACGCTGCATCAGCTGCGGACGTTTCGCGCTGTCGCCGAGCAGCTGAGCTTCAGCGCGGCCGCGCAGGAGCTGAGCATCAGCCAGCCGTCCGTGTCCTACCAGGTCAAGGAGCTGGAGACGGTGCTGGGGCTCTCGCTGCTGGACCGCCTCGGGAAGCGCGTGCGGCTGACGGAGGCCGGCCAGGTGCTGTACGAGTACGCCCGGCGGACCCTGACGCTGCTCGACGAGGCGACCCTGGTGATGGAGCAGATGCGCGGCATCGAGAGGGGCACGCTCCGCGTCGGCGCCAGCACCACCGTCGGCATCTACCTGATCCCGCTCGCGCTGGGCGCCTACAAGAAGATGCACCCGAACCTGGCGGTCTCGCTCGAGATCGGCTCGCGCGACGCGCTCCAGGAACGGGTGAAGCAGACCGCGCTGGACCTGGCCGTCCTCAGCGGCCCGATCGCCGACCCCGAGCTGGTGTCGACGCCGTTCATGGAGGACGAGCTGGTGATGGTCGTGCCGGCCGGGCATCCGCTGGCCGGCCGGCCGGGCCTGACGCTGCGCGACTTCGCGGGCGAGAGCTTCCTGATGCGCGAGGTCGGCTCCGGCACGCGGCTCGCCGTCGAGATGGTGGCCCGCCGAGCCGGCGTCACCCTCCAGGTCGGCATGGAGCTCGGCAGCAACGGCGCCATCAAGCACGCCGTGGAGGCCGGTCTCGGGGTCGCGGTGCTCTCCAGCCACGCCATCGCGCTCGAGCGCCAGGACGGTGGTCTCCTGGTGGTCGACATCGAGGGCTTCCCGATCCGGCGGCCGTGGAGCATCGTCCACCTGCGGCGCCGGCAGCTGCCGGCCGCCGTCGAGCAGTTCATCGAGCTCCTGCGCAGTCCGAGCTGGCAGCGACCGATCCCGGCGTCCGCTACTCGCTGATCATCGGTTACTCGCTGATCATCGGTTCGAAGCGCGCGTAGCCCGCGTCGCCCGCGGCCACCAGGCCCGCCGACTCGCCGTGCCAGCAGATCATCACCCGCCCGGCGAGCGCACCGTCCCGTACGAGGTGGGCCACCGCGGCGGCGATCTCCTCTGGCGTGGACATCCGGTCGGGCAGCGCCGCCCGTTCCGCGGGAGACAGCTCGGCGAGCTGGGCGCGGACCCGCTCGGTCAGGATCCAGTTGGGCACCACGCAGTTGACGCGGACGCCCGATCGTTCCGCCAGCGGCCCCAGCACCACGGTCAGGCGGATCAGCCCCGCCTTGGCGGCGGCGTACTCGGGCGCGCCGTGGGGCCCGAAGCCCAGGCCGGCCACGGACGAGATGTTCACGATCGCGCCCCCGCCGCGCCGCTCCAGCGCGGGCAGTGCGTGCTGGATGACCACCATGGGGGCGGTCAGGTTGATCGCGACCGTCCGGCCCCAGTGGTCGGCCGGCGCGTCCGGATAGAGCGGGTTGGGCACGCCGCCCGCGTTGTTCACAACCACGTCGAGTCCGCCGAACCGCGCCTGCGCGAAGGCGACCATCGCCCGCACGTCCGGCTCGACCGTCACGTCCGCCCTGATGGGAGCCGCCGTGCCGCCGCCGGCCTCGATCCTGCTCACGGTCTCGCGCGCGCCCTCGCCATCGAGGTCGGCCACCACCACCCTTGCGCCGTCCGCGGCCAGCCGCATCGCGACGGCCCGGCCCGTGCCTCCACCGCCGGCCCCTGTCACCAGTGCGACCCTTCCTGCGATCTCCATGTGCACCAGCGTGGCGCCCCATCCCTGACATGGCCTGTCAGGGATGCCGGTCGTAGGATGCTGCCGTGCGAGCCAGCCGCCTGGTCTCCATACTGCTGCTGCTGCAGGTGCACGGGCGGCTCCCGGCTTCGGCGCTGGCGGAGCGCCTGGAGGTGTCCGTCCGCACGATCTATCGCGACCTGGACGCGCTCGGTGAGGCCGGCGTGCCGGTCTGCACGCAGGGCGGCGCCGGCGGTGGCTGCTGGCTGGTCGAGGGCTACCGCACCCGGCTGACCGGGCTCACCGCGGAAGAGGCGCAGGCGCTGTTCCTGGCCGGCGTCCCAGGGCCGGCCGGGGAGCTCGGCCTCGGCATCGCGCTGGCGACGGCCCAGCTCAAGGTGCTGGCGGCGCTGCCGGAGGAGCTGCGGGCACGGGCGGGTCGGGCCCGCGGGCGCTTTCACCTCGACGCACCGCGCTGGTTCAGGCCACCGGCCGGCGAGCTTGCCCAGCTCGGCCAGATCGCCGCCGCCGTGTGGGAGGACCGGATGCTGGAGGTGTGTCACCGGCGGGAGGGCCGGCCGCCGGTGACGCGGACCGTCGAGGCGCTCGGCCTGGTGGTGAAGGCCGGGGTGTGGTACCTGGTCGCGCGGCAACCCCCTCGCGACGAACCGCACGTGTATCGCCTGTCGCGGATCCTCGCGGCGACGGCGCTCGCGGAGTCGTTCGTCCGGCCCGCCGGCTTCGAGCTGACCGACTTCTGGTCGCGCTGGTCCCGGGCGTTCGAGACGAGCCTGCCGCGCGTCGAGGTGGTGGCCAGGATGGCGCCGCACGTGGTCCCGAGGGCGCGCGCGGTGGCCGTCGACGTGACAACGGCCGAGCCGGAGCCTGGCGGCTGGGTCCGGGCCACACTGACCATGGAGCGGCTGGAGTGGGCGGAGGGGGCCATCCTCGGGCTGGGCCCCGGCGTCGAGGTGCTCGAGCCGGTGGAGCTGCGTGAGCGCGTCGCCGCGAGCGCGCGGGCGATCGCCGACGGGTATCGCCAGCCGTCGTAGGAAAGCCGCGGTCTGGCAGTCTTAACTCCCTTCGTCTCCTCGGCCGCCGGGATCCACCGACGCAGCGCAGCGATGCCCTGGGGGGCGCGTACGCGGTGGATCTCGGCGCCAGTGAGACGCGACCAACTACGTGGAGGTAGGCACACATGGCACTCAACGACCAGGTCAGGTTCACCTGGGTCGGCCACGGCACCTGGAAGGTCAGGACGGCCAACGGCAAGGACCTGCTCATCGATCCGTGGCTGGCCAGCAACCCGTCCGCGCCCGACCACCTGAAGACGGTCGACCGGCTGGACATCATGGTCGTCACGCACGGCCACGTCGACCACACGGCGGATGCTGTGGCGGTCGCCAAGGCCACGAACTGCAGGGTCATCACGACGACCGAGGTCGCCGGCTGGCTGGGCCGCCAGGGCGTCAGCGGCGACAACCTGATCGGGTTCAACACGGGCGGGACCGTGGAGCTCGACGGGATCTCGTTCACCATGGTGCACGCCGAGCACTCGTCCGCCACGCCGGACGGGGCCTATGCCGGCGAGCCTGTCGGCTTCGTCATCGAGTTCGAGAACGGATTCAAGGTCTACTACGCCGGCGACACGGACGTCTTCGGCGACATGGCCCTGATCCGCGAGCTGGAGCAGCCCGAGGTCGCGTTCCTGCCGATCGGCGACTTCTACACGATGGGACCGCGGCGCGCCGCCAAGGCGATCGAGCTGCTGGGCGTGAAGACGGTGGTCCCGATGCACTTCGCCACCTTCCCGATCCTCCACGGGACGCCGGCCCAGCTCCAGGAGCTGGCCGGGCCAGGGGTCACCGTCCTCGACATCAAGCCGGGGGACGAAGTCTAGGAGCACACCTGGCAGCCCCGTTGTAAGGTTGTAAGCATCCATGCCCGGTCAATTCCGGTACTCACGCTGGGACGGGACCCAGAACCTCGACCTCCTGGACGCCGACGACGTGCTCGACGCGCTGTCGGACGACCTGATGAGCTACGGGGACCTGAGCGCGGCTCTGCAGCGCCTCTATCGCTGGGGCGCGGGCGACATGCCGGGGCTGGAGCAGCTGCTCCGCCAGCTCCGGGAGCGGCGCGAGCGAGAGCTGTCACGCTACGACCTCGACTCGACGGTGGAGTCGATCCGCGAGCAGCTCCAGGACGTGATCGACACGGAGCGTACGGGCATCGACCGAAAGGTCGACGAGGCGCCGCAGGAGCGACGCAAGCTGATGGAGAGGCTGGCCAAGCAGCGGCGCAACCAGCTCGACCGGATGCCGGACGACCTCGGGGGCCGCATGAAGGGCCTCCGTCAATACGAGTTCATGGACGAGGGGGCGCGCGAGAAGTTCGAGCGCCTCCTCCAGCAGATGCAGCAGCAGATGCTCGAGCAGATGTTCCAGGGTCTCAAGCAGTCCATCCAGTCGATGACCAAGGAGGACCTGGGCCTGGTCAGGGAGATGGTGCGGGACCTGAACCGGATGCTCGAGCAGCGCCGCCAGGGCCTGGACACCTCCGGCTCGTTCCGCGACTTCATGCAGAAGTACGGGCACATGTTCCCGCAGGGGATCGAGACGCTGGACCAGCTCCTGGAGCACCTGCAGCGGCAGATGGCGCAGATGCAGTCGCTCATGCAGTCGCTCTCGCCCCAGGCCAGGGACGAGCTGCGCCGGATGATGGACGAGCTGCTCCAGGACGACTCGCTCCGTCTGGAGCTGGCCCGCCTCGGCGCGATGATGCAGCAGCTCATGCCCCCCTCCGAGCTGACCGAGCGATACCCGTTCTTCGGCGACGACCCGCTCAGCCTCCAGGAGGCGATGGGCCTCATGGAGCGGCTGCAGCAGATGGACAGGCTGGAGTCGCAGCTCGAGCGCGGCAGCTTCCGCCTGGACGACGTGGACCGGAGCCTGCTCGAGCAGACGCTGGGGCCGGAGGCACGCCAGCAGCTCGACCGGATGCGGCAGATGACCGAAGTCCTGGAGAAGGCGGGCTACATCGAGCGCCGGGACCGCCGGATGGAGCTGACGCCGCGAGGGATGCGGCGGATCGGCCAGGGCGCCCTGCGCGAGATCTTCGACCAGCTCAAGAAGGCCCGGCTGGGGCAGCACCAGATGCGCGCCGCGGGCCAGGGCGTCGAGCAGGGTGACGAGGTCAAGGAGTACGAGTACGGCGACCCGTTCCTGCTGGACCTCAACGAGACCCTGTTCAACTCGCTGCAGCGCGAGGGCCGCGGCCTGCCGGTTCGGATCGAGCCGCGCGACTTCGCGGTCCGGCGGACCGAGCACTCGACGCAGGCGTCGACCGTCCTGATGATCGATATGAGCCGCTCGATGTTCCTCAGGGGCTGCTTCCTGGCCGCCAAGAAGGTGGCGATCGCCCTCGACTCGCTGATCCGGGCGCAGTTCCCGCGGGACAGCCTCTATGTGGTCGGCTTCTCCAACTATGCCGTCGAGCTGAAGCCACAGAGCCTTCCGGCGATCACGCTCAACGACTACGTGTACGGCACCAACATGCAGCACGGGTTCCAGGTGGCGCGCTCGCTCCTGTCCCGGCACCGCGGGAATCGCCAGGTGATCATGGTCACCGACGGCGAGCCGACCGCCCACCTGGACGAGAACGGCCGGACGTACTTCGCCTACCCGCCGACGTTCCGGACGATCCAGGAGACGCTGCGCGAGGTGCGCCGCTGCACCCGCGACCGGATCGTGATCAACACGTTCATGCTCGAGCGCGGCCCCTACCTGACGGAGTTCGTCAACCAGATGACGCGCATCAACAAGGGCCGGGCGTTCTTCGTGTCGCCGGAGCGGCTGGGCGAGTACGTCCTCGTCGACTACGTCTCCGGCAAGCAGCGACGCCAGCGCAGCCGAGCGAGCTGAAAAGGTGCAAGGGGGGGCAGGCCCCCCTTCCGGAACCCTCATCTCGTGATGGTGGCGGGACGGCGCCAGGGGCCGAGCCGGCGCTCGTAGTCCGGGCCGCTGCGCTTGAGGCCGCGCCAGACCCGGCCGCCCTCGAACCGGGAGATCGCGCCCGCGCGGACCATCTCGACGACGACCT